>CAYGXL010000026.1:0-23024 GCA_964353935.1 uncultured Burkholderiaceae bacterium
GCAGCGCGGCGATTCCGTCCACGAGCGCGGCCGGGTGACTCCGGTTACGGCAACCCGTCAGCCAAGACCGAGCAGGCGACCGATTCGCGTCAGGTAGTCCGCCCCGATGAAGGCGTCGGTTTCGAGCTCGTCGCCCAGGCCCTGCAGCCGGCCGCGCACGCCGGCAAGTCCCTGGCTGACCGCGGCCTGGGACGGCGCGTCCGAGGCCAGCGCAGCGCGCAGCTGCTCGACCTCGGCCTGCAAGGTCTCGACGCTCGCGCCGCCGGTGCGCGCGCGCTCGAGGTCACGTTCGAGCTGCTCCACCAGCTTGGCGACTTCGTCGAGGTCGACCGGGCGGCCGTTGGGTGTGGCCATGGCAATCCTCCTGCTGCGACGAAGCCAGTCTACGCCGCGGTCCGCCGCCTGGAGGCGCGCGGATCTTGCGGTAAATTCAATGACGATGAATCTGCTGCACGACAACGCGCCCCTGGCCCTGGTCATCCTCGGCTGGATCGTCGTGATCCCGTGGGCCGTGAGTTCCGCGGTCGCGGTGCGCAGGCAGTTCCTGCCATCGCCGCTCGCGCAGCATGCCTGGCTCGGGGCCATCGTCGCCACTGCCTTCCTGTGGCAGCTGCACGTACGTTCGCCGGTCGGGCTCGACTTCGGCCTGCTCGGCGGTGCGCTGTTCACCCTGGTGTTCGGCCGGGCGCGCGCCGTCCTCGGCCTCCTCGCGGCGCTCGCGTTGCACACCGTGATGGTCGGCGGGTCGTGGCTCAACTTCGGCATCAACGGCGTGCTGCTCGCGATCGTCCCGGCCTGCTCCGCCAGCGCGCTTCAGCGGCTGATCGAGCGCTGGCTGCCAAGGAACATCTTCGTGTTCATCATCGGCAACGGCCTCTTCGTGACGATGGCAACCACGGCGCTGGCAGGCGCCCTGCTGCTCGCCGCCGCCGCCGCCGGCGCGCAGGCCGTGCCGCGGCAGCTGGACGAACACATCGCGTACACGCTGCTGCTGGCCTGGGGCGAGGCCCTGGTGTCCGGAATGATCTTCTCGGCGCTCGTGGTCTTCCTGCCGCAGGCCGTCCTCACGTACCGCCAGGACACCTATCTCCCGCCCCGCCGGCCGTCTGTCTGAGCCGGCCCCCGACGGGCCGGCGGCATCGACACGCCGTAAACTCGATGCCTTCCCAGGAATCGCCATGCCCCCGACCCGCTCCGGCGCCCGGATTCTCGTCGATCAACTGCTGATCCAGGGCGTGAACCACGCGTTCTGCGTGCCCGGGGAAAGCTACCTGGCCGTCCTCGACGCGCTGTTCGACTCGCGGGAGATGATCAAGCTGGTCGTCAACCGCCACGAATCCGGCGCGACCTTCATGGCAGACGCCTACGCGAAGCTCACCGGCCAGCCCGGGGTGGCCTTCGTCACCCGCGGACCCGGCGCCTGCAACGCGGCGATCGGGATCCACACCGCCTTCCAGGACTCGACGCCACTGGTCGTGTTCGTCGGCCAGGTCGGGAGCAACTTCGTGGAGCGCGAGGCGTTCCAGGAGGTCGACTACCGGCGGATGTTCGGCCAGATGACCAAGTGGGTTGCCCAGATCGATCGCGCGGACCGCGTGGCTGAACTGGTCGCCCGCGCGTTCCAGACCGCGACGAGCGGGCGGCCCGGGCCCGTCGTCCTGGCGCTGCCCGAGGACATGCTGTCGCAGACCGCGGAAGTGCAGGACGCGCTGTGCCATCAGCCGGTCCACGCGGCGCCGAGCGACATGCAGATCGCCGCGCTGCGGCGGCTGATGGGCCGCTCCCAGCGCCCTGTGGTGATCCTCGGAGGAACGGGCTGGACCGCCGCCGCGTGCGACAACTTCAGGCGCTTCGCCGAAGCGAACTACCTTCCGGTCGCCTGCGCTTTCCGCTACCAGGACCTGTTCGACAACCGGCACCCCAACTACATCGGCGACGCCGGCATCGGCATCAATCCGAAACTCGCGCAACGCATCAGGGACGCCGACCTCGTCATTGCCGTCGGCGCGCGCCTGGGCGAGATGACGACCTCGGGTTACACGCTCCTCGATGCGCCACTGCCGGCGCAGTCGCTGGTCCACGTGCATGCGAGCGCCGAGGAACTCGGGCGCGTGTACCAGGCGCAGCTGATGATCAACGCCGGCATGCAGCAGTTCGCGTCGCGGCTCGCAATGATGATGCCGATCGAGGATGCGCCCTGGCGCGAGTCGGTCGGGCAGGCGAGGAGCGACTACGAGGCCTGGCAGCAGCGCCCGGCGGTGTACGCGCACGCCGAGCCCCGGCTCGACCTGTGGGAGGTGGTGCGGATCCTCGCGCGCGCGGTGCCCGAGGACGCGATCATCACGAACGGCGCCGGCAACTTTTCGGTCTGGGCCCACCGGTTCTGGCGTTACACGGGCATGCGGACGCAGCTCGCGCCCACCGCCGGCTCGATGGGCTACGGCGTGCCGGCGGCGATTGCCGCGAAGATCGCCGCGCCGGAGCGCTGCGTCGTCTGCTTCGCGGGCGACGGCGACTTCCAGATGACCGGCCAGGAACTCGGCACCGCGATCCAGTACGGCGCCGGCGTCCTGTTCCTCGTGTTCAACAACGGCATGTACGGCACTATCCGCATGCACCAGGAGCGCGAGTTCCCCGGCCGGGAACACGGCACGCGCCTGGTCAATCCGGACTTCGCCAGGTTGGCCGAGGCCTACGGAGCCTTCGGGGCCACGGCGGACACCACCGACGGGTTCGCCATCGCGCTGTCGCAGGCGCTCGCGTTCATGCGGGAGAAGCACCTGCCGGCGGTGGTGGAACTCAGGACGGACCCGGAAGTAATCACGCCCAACGCCACGCTGACGGCGATCCGCGCGACCGCGCGCCTCGCGCACTGACGATCGTCAGCCAGCCAGCCCCTTGCGCAGCCACTCGGCGACGAGATCGTCGAGCCGCGCGCCGCGCGACTGCGCTTGCGCCTGCATCTGCCGCACGAGATCGTGCGGCAGCTTCACGGCGAACGGCACCAGTCCCAGCGCCCGATCGCGTTCGCGTTGCGCGCGGCGATCCGTCTCGGTCTCGGCGGCGCGTCCATACGGATTGCCGGCGCGGCGCATCTCGTTCGAAAGCCTGAGCCCCTTGCGCTTTTCCAGTTCGCTGCTCTTCATCGTCACCGCACGTACTCCTTCGCGTAGTCGCGGACGATCGACTCGAAGTCGCCGTCGCGGATAAAACCCATGGCGTCCGCCCGTGCGGTGTCGAAGCGCGCCGGCCAGCCCTGGACGATCGCCTGGATGCGCGGGTCGGGCTGCATCGTCACGCGTCCACGCGCGGCTTCGCCGCCCACCCGGGCGAGGGCGTCCAGCATCGACGCGATCGAGACGGTGATGCCGGGCAGGCTCAGCGAACGCAGCCCGGTCCAGCGCCCGGCCGGCAGTTCGTGCGCATGGACGAGATTGGCGATCGCGGCCCGCGGAGACATCAACCACATCGAAGCGCGCGGATCGACGGGACAGACCGCTTCGACCCCGGCCAGCGGCTCGCGGATGATTCCGCTCGCGAAGCTCGACGCCGCGGCGTTCGGTTTGCCCGGACGCACCACGATGGTCGGCAGGCGCACGGCGCGGCCATCGATGAAGCCCTTTCGCGCGCAGTCGCCGACCAGCAGTTCGCCGATCAGCTTCTGCACGCCGTAGCTCGACTGCGGGCTCGGCGTCGTCTCGTCGGTCACCACCGCGGGTAACGTCCCGCCAAAGACGGCGACCGAACTCGCGAACACGAGCTTCGGTCGGCGGCCCTCGGCGCGCAGCGTGTCCAGGAGCGCGCGGGTGCCATCGAGGTTCACGTGCATGCCGAGATCGAAGTCGGCCTCGGCGGCGCCGGATACGACGGCCGCGAGGTGAAACACGCTGTCGGCGCCGGCCACGGCACGCGCCATGAATGCCGGGTCGCCGACATCGCCAACGGCGCTTCGCACACGCTCCATCGCCGGTGCGGCAACCTGATCGACCGCGACGATTTCAGCGATCTGGCGGCGCTCGCCTGCCGCGTTCGCCAGCGCCCCCCGCTGCAGCAGTTCGCCAATCAGTCGCTGGCCCAGGAAACCGGCGCCGCCGGTGACGACGACCTTCATGGCCTGCTCTCCGACAATCGATCCTCCGCCGTTCGCGCCCTGCGCGCCGGTCGAAACACCGACGCGTCGTCGTAGTACGCCGCGTCGGCGTTGTCCGCCCAGCCGGGAATCCCGAGCACCGGCAACGGCCGCAACCGGCCCGGAGCCAGTCCGTCATCCAGGGCGGCGGCGACGGCCGCGTCGATGGCCGCGAGCGGAGCGTCCGGGTCCAGCCTCACGTGCAGGGCGTGCGCGGTCACCCCGCGGTAGGGCGCCGTCAGTTTCTCCATCAACGCGTGGCCGAAGACGATCGCCCGCACCTCGGAGTGCCACGCTGCGCGGTGGACCACGAACAGCCTGCGCCAGTCGTGCGCGGCCAGCGCATCGACGAGGTCGTCGCGCTGCGTGACCAGCAGCACCGAGTTCTCGTCGACCAGCGTCGCGGCGTCGCGCAGCGCTCCGCGCCGGGGTCCGACACCATCCCGTGCGATGGCCGCCGCCTGCAAGGCATTCAGTGCGGCCTTGGTGCGCGGGAATGTCAACCACACCAGCGCGTTGAAGAGGTCGTGCAGGTTGTCCCGCGTCGGCACTTCTCCCGTGCGGTGGATGTGCTCTTCGTAAGCAGACTCGCCGGCCGCCTCGGGCGGGGCGAAGCGGATCGGCCGTCCGCCCGCGTTGCGGAGTCCCATCCGCGATGCGGCGGCACCGAGCGCGCCGCGCGCATCGCGCGCGCCTTCGACGGCGCGGCCGCGTTCGGCCACCGCGCGGAACCACGGCGCGTCCCAGTCGACGACGCGCGCGGGCGCTAGTCGGTCAGCGACCACGCGAGCGTTTCCCCGGCGCCGAGCGGCACGATCGTCTGGTCGCCGAACGGGAACGCCTCCGGCACCGCACAGGGCCGGCGTCTCAGCGTGACCGTGCCGGCGTTACGCGGCAGGCCGTAGAAGGCCGGGCCATGGAAGGAAGCGAAGGCCTCGAAGCGATCGATCGCGCCGGCGGTGTCGAACGCCTCCGCATACAGTTCGAGCGCGAACGCCGCCGTGTAGCAGCCCGCGCAGCCGCACGCGTTTTCCTTGTCGCCCCTGGAGTGAGGGGCGGAGTCGGTGCCGAGGAAGAAGCGCGGATTGCCGCCGGTGGCCGCCGCGACCAGCGCCCGCCGGTGAACTTCGCGCTTGAGGATCGGCAGGCAGTAGTAGTGCGGCCGCGCGCCGGTCCTGCCTTCGGCCGTCATGAAGAGCGCGTTGCGGTTGTAGCGCAGGTGATGCGCGGTGATCGTCGCGGCGATCGGCCCGCTCGCGTCGCGCACGTATTCGGCCGCCTCCTTCGTCGTGATGTGCTCGAACACCACCTTCAGCGCCGGGAAGTCGCGCCGCAGCGGCTGCATCACCTTGTCGAGGAAGACACGTTCACGGTCGAACACGTCCACTTCGCCGTGCGTGACCTCGCCGTGCACGAGCAGCGGAACTCCTTCCCGCTGCATCGCCTCCAGCGCCGGTGCGCAGCGCCGGACATCGGTCACGCCGGAATCCGAATTCGTCGTCGCGCCGGCCGGGTAGAGCTTCACGCCGTGCACGATGCCGCTCGCCCTGGCGCGCACGATCTCGTCCGGCGCCGTGGCGTCGGTCAGGTACAGCGTCATCAGCGGCTCGAACGCCATGCCGCCGGGCAAGGCGGCGAGGATGCGCCCGCGGTACTCGCGCGCCTGCGCGGTGGTCGTGACCGGGGGCCGGAGGTTCGGCATCACGATGGCCCGCGCGAACTGGCGCGCCGAGTGCGGCAGGACGGCAGCGAGCGCCGCACCATCGCGCAGGTGCAGGTGCCAGTCGTCGGGCCGTGTGATCGTCAGGGTGTCCATGCCCGCATTATCCCAGCGGATGCGACACCGTTCGCGGGCGGATAATCCTCGGCCTCGCTCCTCGCCTCCCCGGGGGTCCCTTGAACCTCGATGACCTTGCCAAGCTGATTCCGAGCGCCTCGTGGCGACTGCCGGAGGACGACGGCGATCCGCAGGAAACGCAGGAGTGGCTCGACGCGCTCGACGCGGTGATCGCGGCCGGCGGGCCGGAGCGCGCGACGTTCGTGCTCAAGCATCTGCTGCAGCACGCGCGCAACCGGCGCGTACCGCTGCCGCAGGTGCTGAACACGCCCTACCTGAACACGATCTCGCTCGGGGACCAGGCGCCCTTCCCCGGCAACCTCGACCTCGAAGCCCGCCTTGGCGCGCTGGTCCGGTGGAACGCGCTGGCGATGGTGGTCCGCGCGAACGCGGCCAGCGCCGAACTCGGCGGCCACATCGCGAGCTACGCATCGGCCGCGGACCTGTTCGAGGTCGGCTTCAATCACTTCTTCCGCGCGGGCGACGGCCAGCGCGGAGACCTCATCTACTTCCAGCCGCACTCCGCGCCCGGCGTCTACGCCCGCGCCTTCCTCGAGGGCCGGCTCGGCATCGAGCAGCTGGACAACTACCGCCGCGAGGCACGCCCTGCGGGCGCGGCGCCGCGCGACGGCGATGCGACGCGGGCGCACGAGGGCCCCGGGCTGTCGTCGTATCCGCATCCGTGGCTGATGCCGAACTTCTGGCAGTTCCCGACGGGCTCGATGGGCCTCGGTCCGCTGATGGCGATCTACAACGCGCGCTTTCTCAGGTACCTCGGGCATCGCGGCCTCGCGCAGGCGAGCGGCCGCAAGGTCTGGGCGTTCGTCGGCGACGGTGAAATGGACGAACCCGAGTCGCTCGCCGGCCTCAGCCTCGCCGCGCGCGAAGGGCTCGACAACCTGATCTTCGTCGTCAACTGCAACCTGCAGCGGCTGGACGGTCCCGTCCGCGGCAACGGATCGATCATCCAGGAGCTCGAGGGACTGTTCGCGGGCGCCGGCTGGAACGTCATCAAGCTGCTGTGGGGCGGCGACTGGGATCCGCTGTTCGCGCGCGACAAGAACATGCTGCTGCAGCGCGCGTTCCACGAGACGGTCGACGGCGAGTTCCAGACGCTGTCGGCGACCGACGGCCGCTTCAACCGGGAGCACTTCTTCAACAAGTACCCGGAACTCGCGCAGTTGACGGCCCACCTGTCCGACGACGACATCGATCGCCTGCGGCGCGGCGGCCATGACCCGGCGAAGATCTACGCCGCCTACCACGCGGCCTCGCGGCACCGCGGCCAGCCGACGGTGATCCTGGCCAAGACCAAGAAGGGCTACGGCATGGGCAGCGCCCAGGGCCGGATGACGACCCACCAGCAGAAGAAGTTCGACACCGCGGCGCTGCTCGACTTCCGCGACCGCTTCGCGTTGCCGCTGACAGACAGCCAGGTCGAGAACGTCGAGTTCCTGCGGCCGCCGTCCGACAGCGCGGAGATGAAGTACCTCCACGGCTGCCGCTCGAAGCTCGGCGGCTATTTGCCGAGTCGCAACGCGACCGCCGAGCCCCTCGTGTCGCCGACGGCCGATGCGTTCGGCCGCTTCGCGCTGGAAGCGGCCGGCAAGGAGATGTCGACGACGATGGCCTTCGTGCGGATGCTGTCCGCGCTGCTGAAGGACCGCGAACTCGGCCCGCGGGTCGTGCCGATCATCGCCGACGAAGCGCGCACCTTCGGCATGGCCGACCTGTTCCGGCAGATCGGCATCTACTCGCCGGTCGGCCAGCTCTACCAGCCGGAGGACAGCACGCAGATCAGCTTCTACCGGGAAGCAACCGACGGCCAGATCCTCGAGGAAGGCATCAACGAGGCCGGCGCGATCGCGTCGTGGGTGGCGGCGGGCACGAGCTACTCGACGAACGGCCTGCCGATGCTGCCGTTCTACATCTTCTATTCGATGTTCGGCTTCCAGCGCGTCGGCGACCTGCTGTGGGCCGCGGGCGATTCGCGCACGCGCGGCTTCCTGCTCGGAGCGACCGCCGGCCGCACCACGCTCGCCGGCGAAGGCCTGCAGCACCAGGACGGCACCAGCCACCTCGCGGCGAGCACGATCCCGAACTGCCGCGCCTACGACCCCTGCTACGCCTACGAACTCGCGTTCATCGTCGAGGACGGCATGCGCCGCCTGCTGAAGGAGCAGGAAGACGCGTTCTACTACGTCACGGTGATGAACGAGAACTACCCGCAGCCGTCGGCGCCCGAGGGCGCGCGCGAAGCTGTGCTGCGCGGAATGCATCGCGTGCGGGCCGTCGACGACGCGAAGGTGCGGCTGCTCGGCGCCGGCACCATCCTGCGCGAGGCGATCGCGGCCGCCGAGCTGCTGGAACGCGAGCACGGCATCGCGGCCGACGTGTACTCGGTCACGAGCTTCACCGAACTGCGGCGCGAGGCAATGGAGATCGAGCGCGCGCGCCGGTTCGGCATGGCAACCGGCAGCGCGTGGGTCGAGCAGCAGCTGCCCGCCAACGGCACGCCGATCGTCGCGGCGAGCGACTACGTTCGCGCGGTGGCGGACCTGATCCGGCCGTATGTCGCGGACCGCTATGTCGCCCTCGGCACCGACGGGTTCGGCCGGTCGGACACGCGAGCCGCGCTGCGCGCGTTCTTCGAGGTCGATCGCCACGCGATCGCCGGTGCCGCGCTTCACGCGCTCGGCCGTCCCGTGGACGCACCGGCGAGTCCCCTGCCACCCTGGCGATGCTGAAGTGAAAAGGCCCGCTTGCGCGGGCCTTCCAGATTCGCGGGACGAACGATCAGGGCTGCTTCGGACCGATCTGCGTCTCGAGGAACTTGAGCATCTGGTCGTACAGCTCGACGTTGTTGTCGACCGAGCCGTAGCCGTGTCCTTCACCGGGCTTGATCAGCACGCCCTTCGGCGGATTCCCGGCGCGCTCGAGCGCACTCTGCATGTTGCGCGTCTGCTCGATCGGCGTGCGGATGTCGTCCGCGCCGGCCCACATGAACAGCGCGCCCTTCATGCGCGACGCCATGTTCACCGGCGACACCTCGCGCGAAGCGGCGGGATTCTTGTCTGCGCCGGTCAGCTTGCGCGCGAACGCCGCGGCGGCCGGGCTGTACGCCGTGTCACCGGCCGCCGAGTTGGTGATGAGTTCCCAGTCGCTGACCGACAGTCCGGCCACGCCGCACTTGAACAGCTCGGGGGTCTTCGCCAGCGCCATCAACGTCGCGTAGCCGCCGTAGCTCGCGCCCACGATGCAGATGCGGGCCGGATCCGCGAAGCCCTGCTCGATCGCCCACTTCGCGGCGTCCTCGTGGTCCTCCTGCATCTGCCGGCCGACCGCGCCGAACCCGCCGTAGTAGACCTTCGAACCCAGACCCGGCGTGCCGCGGAAGTTGGGAACGACGACCGCGTAGCCGCGCGAGGCAAGGATCTGCGCCTCCCGGACGCCGTAGGTGAACTCGCCCCAGCGGTCGGCGCGCACTGTCGGCCCGCCGTGGATGTGAAGCACGGTGGGAAGCTTCTGGCCGGGCTTGTGGTCGCGCGGCAGGAAGTAGTACGAGGGAATCTCCAGCCCGTCGCGCGTTTTCAGGAGGAACGGACGCATCTCGACGAGGTTCTCGGGCTTGATCCACGGCCGGCTCGACAGCACCTCTTCGAGCGTCTTCTTCTTCTCGTCGAGGAAGAACCACTTGACCGGCTGGCGGTCGGAAAGGGACGTGACGAGCAGGCGATCGCCATCGGGCGTCCGCGCGAACCGGTTGACCGTTCCGGGCAGCGCGCCGTCGAGCATGCGCTGCAGGCGCGTGTAGTTGGCGTCGGTCCAGACGACTTCGGGCTTGTCACCCTGCACCTGGTAGCCGACGATGTTGTCGTTCGCCGGGTCGCGCAGCACGCCGGGCACGCGATCGCCCTGCGCGTTGGCGCCCATGTCGAACCGCGGATGCTGCGCCACCACTTCGCCCAGCTTCCGGTTGTTGGGGTCGTACTTGAACACCGCCATCGTGTCCCGGCCTTCGTTGGTCGCCACCAGCAACGTCTCGTTATCGGCCTCGAACGCAAGCGGCACGAACGCCGGGCCGATGGTCGCGTCGTAACGCGCGATCTCCTCCCACGGCGCCGATTCGGATTTGCGGTAGTGGATCGCATACGTCTGCGTGTCCTTGATCCAGGCCCGCGCAACCCGCGGGACCTGGTTGCGGTCGAGCACCCACGACTCCACGTTCGACGGGCGCGTTTCCGTGAGCAGCGTGCCGCGTCCGGTGCGCACGTTCAGGCGATAGACGTCGCTGGAGTCGGCCGAGCGCATGTTGCCCGAGGCGATGACCTCATCGTCGTTGTTCGGCAGCGTGCGGATCAGTTCGTAGCGTCTGCAGACCCGATCGCCGCGGTTGCGGCACTCGCGTGTGGTCGGTGAAAGCGTCCGCGGTTCCTTGCCTTCGCGCGAAACCACGAACAGGCCGCCGCCGTCGGCCTGGCCCGGCCCGGTCGGCGTGTTGAACTGTCCCAGCGTGTAGAGGATGCGGTCGTTGCCGACCCAGTTCACCGAGATCACGTCGAAGTTCGAGAAGTTCGTGAGCGCGTTTCCCTTGCGCGTCTCGAGGTCGATGACTACGAGGTTCATCCGGCCGTTGATCGGCGCGGTGGCCGCGAAGTACTTGCCATTGTTCGACAGCACCGGACCGGCGATGTCCGGATAGCGCACGAAGTCCTTGACCGACAGCGGCGGTGGCGCGACCACTTCCGTCTTCGGGAACTGCACGGAAGGACTCGGCTGCGCCTGCGCTGCGGCGCCGATGGCCGCGCCGGACAGCACGGCGGCAAGGACGATCCTGGTGACAACCATGTTCACTCCTGATGAAGGGCGGCGGGGCGCTGACCGGGCAGTGCCGCCGAAGCGCGCGAACTTTACTCCTGCGTCGATCGCAGCCTGTTGCGTCATAAGGTAAGGATTACCCGGAAATCATTGACGTTGGTGCGTGTCGGCCCCGTCTCGAGCAGGGCGCCCGCCGCGGCGAAGAATCCATACGCATCGTGCGCGTCCAGCGCCGCGCGCCCGGTCACGCCGTTCGCGGCCGCGCGTGCGCCGGCACCGGGGTCGAGCCAAGCGCCGGCATTGGTTTCGCTGCCGTCGATGCCGTCGGTGTCCGCGGCTAGCGCATGGACATCGGGCGCGCCGTCGAGTTCAACGGCGAGCGACAAGAGGAACTCGCTGCATCGCCCGCCGCGACCATTGGTCCCGGCGGGCAGCGTGACGGTGCACTCGCCCCCGGATATCAGCGCGACCGGCGGGGCGAACGGCGCCCCGTGCGCGCGGATTTCGTGCACGAGCGCCGCGTACACCTTCGCCACTTCGCGCGCCTCGCCGGTCACCGTGTCGCCGAGGATCACCGGCCGGATGCCGGCGCGCCGGAACACCTCGCCGGCGGCCTCGAGGCTGCGGTGGGCGGTCGCGATCACGCGGTTCTCGACGCGCTCGAAGAACGGCGCGCCGGCCTTCGGCGTCTCTGGAGTGTCGCCGCGCGCTCCGCGCGCCAGCCAGTCGGCAATCGTCGCCGGCGGCGCGACATTCCAGCGACGCAGCACCGCGAGCGCGTCCTCGTACGTGGTGGGATCGGGCGCGCACGGCCCGGACGCGATGTCGCTCGGCGCGTCGCCGGTGACGTCGGAAACGATCAGCGCCACGACGTGCGCGCTACGGCCGGCGGCCGCCTCGGCAAGCCAGCCGCCCGCGATCCGCGACAGGTGCTTGCGCACGACGTTCATCTGCTCGATCGGCGCCCCGCTGGCGAGCAGCTGCCGGGTCATCGCCTTCAGGTCGGCCATCGGCACGGCCGGCACAGGCAGGCTCAGCAGGCTGGACCCGCCTCCGGAGACGAGGACGAGCAGCAGGTCGTCCGGTCCCGCCTGCTGCGCGCGCCGCAGGATCTCGTGCGCCGCGGCCTCGCCGGCCTCGTCCGGCACGGGATGCCCCGCCTCGACCACGCGGATGCGCTGCGTCGGCAGTCCGTGCGCGTAGCGGGTGATGACGACGCCCTCCATCGGCACGTCGGCCCACGCGCGCTCGACCGCGACCGCCATGCTCGCCGCCGCCTTGCCCGCGCCGACCACGATCACCTTGCCACGCGGACGCGGCGGCAGGTGCTCGCCGAGGATCTTCAGCGGATCCGCGGCGGCAACTGCCGCATCGAAGCTCGCGCGCATCAGCGCAATCGGGTCGGCGGTCATCGCTACTTGAGGATGCGGAACAGGTTGTGGTGCGCGTCGGTGAAGGTCGGCAGGCCCGGCCGGTCGGCGATCGGGCTGGCCACGTCGCGCAGAGCCGGATGATCGAGCAGCTTCCTGTCGCGCGTCACGAGGATCTGGTCGGTCGAGGACAGCCAGTACTCGGCGCCGCTGGTGAAATTGGGCTGGTCGGACACGACCACCGCATCGAGCCCGAACTCGCTTGCGAGGCGCTTCACCACCGGCAGCAGGTCGATGTAGCGGTTGGTGGCCTGGAACACGATCACGCCGTCGTCGGCAAGGTGACGCACGTAGAGCGCCATTGCCTCGCGCGTCACCAGGTGCATCGGGATCGAGTCGCCCGCGAACGCATCGATGCCGAGCACGTCGTACCTGCGGGGCGCCTCGCGCTCGAGGCTGAGGCGACCATCGCCTAGGACGACTCCGGTCTTTGCCTGCGTGTCCTTCAGGAAGGTGAACTCGGCGCTCGCCACATCGACCACGCGCGGGCTGATCTCGTAGAAGACGAAGGTGTCGCCGGCGCGGCCGTACGACGCGACCACGCCGGCGCCCAGCCCGATGATCCCGACGTTGCGCGGCCCCGGCCGCAGATCGTCCAGCGCGGCGAACAGGCGACCGTAGCCCGAGCCGGGGCCGAAGTAGTCGCTCGGCGTGTTCCTGAATTGCTCGCCCAGGAGCTGGCCGCCGTGCACGATGCCGCCGTGGAGCATCGAGCGGTACGGCACCGGCTCGTTGCGATCGCGCGTCCGCACGACGCCGTAGAAGTCGCGCCACATGACACGCATGTCGCGCGTGTACTCCTGCGCGCCTTGCACCGCGAACCAGCCGGTCGCCGCGACGACGGCCACGCCCACCAGGCGCGTCCATCCGCCGAGCTGGACCAGCAACAGCAGCGCGAGCAGCACGAGCGCGACGTTGACCTCGAAGTAGCCGGGCAGCGTGAGCGGCGCGACGATGGCAACCAGCACCGCACCGAGTGCGCCGCCGACCGACAGCATCAGGTAGAAGCGGGTCAGGTAGCGCGGATCCGGCTTCATCCGCGCCAGCTCGCCGTGGCAGAACATGCAGGCGGCGAACAGCCCCACGAAGAACACCGTGACCGCGAGCTTGAGGTCGAGCGACGGGATGAGCCAGGCCATCGCCGGCACCAGGCCCGCCAGCGCGACGACGAAGAACCAGCGCTGGTACCAGCGCGGATGGTCGAAGGTCAGGATGAACGTCAGCAGGTAGATCGACAGCGGCAGAACCCAGAGGAAGGGCACGCTGGCGATGTTCTGCGTCACGTGGTTGGTGACCGCGAGCAGCATCACGGAGCCCATCGCCGACAGCGCGAGCCAGGTCAACTGCGTGCGCACCGCCGGAGGCGGAGGCGCAGCCGACGTCGGCGCGCGGGCCGCCGCCTGCACCAAATCGCCTTCGGTAGCGGCGGCGGCGCGCATCGATGCCCACCCGGTGGCCGTGCACACGCCGACGAAGACGACGTACAGCGCCGACCAGCCCCAGCCGAGTTCCACGAGGTCGAACCACGGCTCGAGCAGGAACGGAAAGCCCAGCAGCGCGAGCAGCGAAGCGAAGTTCGACAGCGCGAACAGCCGGTACGGCACGGCGCTGCGGAAGCGCCGCCAGTACCAGGACTGCAGCAGCGGCGTCGTCGTCGACAGCAGGAAGTACGGCAGGCCGATCGTCGCGGTCAGCAGCAGCAGGATGCGCAGCGTGGGCTCTTCGTCCCCGTGCGGTTTCCAGCTCGTTGAAGCGAGGATCGGCAGCGACAGCAGCGACACGGCGAGCAGCACGACATGCAGCGTCGTCTGGCGCCGGACGCCGAGCCGGGTCGTCCAGTCCGCGTAGGCGTAACCGGCGAGCAGCGTCGACTGGAAGAACACCAGCGCGGTGGTCCACACGCCGGACGATCCGCCGAACCAAGGCAGGATCTGCTTCGCGATGATCGGCTGGACCAGGAACAGCAGGAACGCCGACAGGAAGATCGTCAGCGCGTACGGCAGCACGGAAGGCCGCTCGGAAGTGCCGACGGCGGCGGTGGAGGACATGCGACGGGACCTGCAGGCCAAAGCGCGCGATTATCCACCCGATCCACCGGAGTCGGCCGGCTACAGCAGCGGACTGACGAGCCGCGCGAGGTTCTGGGCCAGTTCCTGCGCGAAGGGCCGGCGGCGCCACGCGTCGAGCGTGATGCGGCGCGCGCCCTGCATGTAGCGCTCCTCGAGCGCCGCCAGTTGCGCCGCGATCCGCCGGTCGAAGAAGAGCGCCACCACTTCCTCGTTCAGTTCGAATGAGCGCATGTCCATGTTGCAGGTGCCGATCCACGCGACCTGCCCGTCGATCGACACGGACTTGGTGTGCAGGAAGGCCTCGGTGTACGCGTGGATCCGGACGCCGGCCGCGAGCAGCTCCTCGTAGTACGAACGCTGCGCATTTCCCACCAGGAACTGGTCCATGTGGTCGTCGACGATGAGGTGCACCTCGGCCCCGCGCAGCACCGCGGTCTCGAGCGCGTTCTGGAACGACTGGCCCGGGATGAAGTACGGGGTCGTCACGACGACGCGCCTGGTCGCCAGGTGAATCAGGTTCACGACCATGCGCTGCGCCGGCTGGATCGACGACGACGGGCCGTTCGGCAGCACCTGCGCCGGCACGTTGCCGGCCGCCCGCGGCACCGGGAAACAGTCGTCGCCGACGTATTCAGCCGTTTCGACATACCAGTCCGACGCGAACACCGCCTGCAACTGCAGCGCGGACGGCCCTTCGATGCGCACCATCAGTTCGCTGTTCGTCAGGCCCGGCCTGAAGTCCGCGGCGATCATGTTCTGCGAGCCGGTGTAGCCGACGCGTCCGTCGACGACTGCCAGCTTGCGATGGTTGCGCAGGTCGAAGCGCGCCGCCTTGCGTCCCACGCGGACCGGCAGCGCGATGCGGACATCGACGCCGAGCGCGCGCAGCTGCGGCACGAGCACGGGCAGTCGCGGGCGCGAGCCGAACGCGTCGACGAGCACGCGGCACCTGACTCCGCGCGCTGCCGCGCGGCCCAGCGCCTCGATCACCGGAGCCGTTCGCTCGTCGCTGGCAAAGATGTAGAAGCACAGGTGGACGCTGCCCTGCGCCGTGTCGATGTCGGCGGCGATGCGCGCCAGCGTTCCCGAGTAATCGGTCAGCAGCTCGACCGCATTGCCGCCGAAGTTGGGAAGCAGGCCGAGGTCGGTCGCGAGCTGCACGCTCGGCGCGTACTGCGGAGTCACCGCGGGCGGCGCGAGCAGCGGCAGCGCGCGCATCTTCTGCCGGATCGGCTCGATGGCGTGCATGAACCGCCGGAATCGCTCGGTGCGCCAGCGCGGAACCCGCGGCCGGCCGATGAGCAGGTACAGGACCAGCCCGAGCCACGGCAGGAAGAAGATGAAGAGCAGCCAGCCCTTCGCGGCCTCCGGCGAGCGCCGCGTCGGCACGATCGGCAGCATCGCCAGGCGGATTGCCCAGTCGCTGACGACGAACACGGTCGCCCAGAAGCCGGTGGTCTCGAGGTCGGTCATTCGGGCGCTGGCGGGAGCAGCGGCGGCAAGGCCGGCGCCCCGCGCCGATGCCTCAGTGGTGCAGGATCTTGGACAGGAAGAGCTGCGCGCGTTCCGAGCGGGGCTTGCCGAAGAACTCGGCCTTGGTCGCGTCCTCGACGATCTCGCCCTGGTCCATGAAGACCACGCGGTGCGCCACCTTGTGCGCGAAGCCCATCTCGTGGGTCACGACCATCATGGTCATGCCTTCCTTCGCAAGCTGCACCATGACGTCCAGCACCTCGTTGATCATCTCGGGATCGAGTGCCGAGGTGGGCTCGTCGAACAGCATGCAGATCGGGTCCATCGACAGCGCGCGCGCGATCGCCACGCGCTGCTGCTGGCCACCCGACAACTGGCCGGGAAACTTTTCCGCCTGCGAATTCAGCCCGACGCGATCGAGCAGCTTCATGCCGCGCTCGTTCGCCTCGTCCCGGCTGCGGCCCAGCACCTTGACCTGCGCGAGCGTCAGGTTCTCGGTGATCGTCAGGTGCGGGAAGAGCTCGAAGTGCTGGAACACCATGCCGACGCGCGAACGCAGCTTCGGCAGGTCGGTCTTCGGATCGCCCACCGAGATGCCGTCGACGTGCACGACGCCTTCCTGGAAGGGCTCGAGCGCGTTGACGCACTTGATCAGCGTCGACTTGCCGGAGCCGGACGGGCCGCACACGACCACGACCTCGCCCTTCTCGACCTTCGTGGAGCAGTTGGACAGGACCTTGAAGGTTCCGTACCACTTCGAGACGCCTTTCATCTCGATCATTGCCATCGCGTTGCCGGCTCCCTAGCGAATCACTGCGATCTTCCTCTGCAGCTGCTTCACCATGAAGGACAGCGTGTAGCAGAGCACGAAATAGACGATCGCGACAAAGAGGTACATCTCGACGAGGCGCGAGTCGCGCTGCGCGATCTTCGAGGCGGCGCCCACGAAGTCCGTCGCCGAGATCACGTACACGAGCGAGGTGTCCTGGAACAGGATGATGGTCTGCGTCAGCAGCACCGGCAGCATGTTGCGGAACGCCTGCGGCAGGATCACGAGCCGCATCGACTGGCCGTACGTCAGCCCGAGCGCATAGGCCGAGTACACCTGCCCGCGCGGGATCGACTGGATGCCCGCGCGCATGATCTCGCAGAAGTAGGCCGCCTCGAACAGGATGAAGGTGATCATCGCGGTGCGCTCCGCGCCGACCTGCGGCGGCCGCTCGGCGCCGGTGATGCCCTGCAGGATCAGGGGCACCAGGAAGAAGAACCAGAAGATCACCAGCACCAGCGGGATCGACCGCATCAGGTTCACGTAGCCCGCGGCGGTGTTCGAGAGCCACCTGATCGACGACAGCCGGGCCAGCGCGAGCAGCGTGCCGAAGAACAGGCCGCCGATCGCCGAAGTGGCGGTGAGCTGCAGCGTGTACTGCATGCCCTTCCAGAGGTAGGGCAGCGAATGGGTGATGACGGAAAAGTCGAAGTTCACTTGCCGCCGCCGATGTAGCCGGGCACCGCCAGGCGGCGCTCGACGTAGGCCATCACCCGGTTGGCCGTCATCGCGATCACGATGTAGATCAGCGTGGCGGCGGTGAACGCCTCGAAGAAGTTGAACGTGTACTCGCCCATCTCGCGCGAGCGGAAGGTCAGCTCAGCCAGGCCGATCGTGAGCGCGATCGACGAGTTCTTGATCAGGTTCATCGTCTCGCTGGTCAGCGGCGGGATGATGATCCGGAAGGCCATCGGCAGCAGGACGTGGCGGTAGACCTGCACCTGCGTGAGCCCGACCGCGAGGCCGGCGTTGCGCTGGCCGCGCGACAGCGACTGGATGCCCGCGCGCACCTGCTCGGCGATCCGCGCCGACGTGAACAGGCCGAGGCACAGGACCGCGGCGAGGAATTGCGCGTGGGCGGGTTCCGCCTCGATCATCCAGCGCTTGAGCGGCGGGATGAACTCCGGGATCACGAAGTACCAGAGGAACATCTGCACCAGCAGCGGGATGTTCCGGAAGAGCTCGACCCAGGCATTGCCCAGCCGGACCATCCAGGGCCTGTCGGTGGTGCGGATCGTGCCGATCAGCGCACCCACCGTCATCGCGATGACCCAGGCGATGGCCGAAACCGCCAGCGTCCACACCAGGCCGGCCGCGATCCACTGCCAGTAGAACGCGTCGCCGTCGGGCGTCTGCTGGAAGAAGACGCCCCAGTTCCAGTTGTATTTCACAGTGTCCGTTCCCCCGGGCGCTGAGGCCGACCCGGGCTCCCCCGGGGCGAAGCTTGCCGGAAAAATCAAAGGGCCGGAAGCGCATAGCGCCTCCGGCCCTCGAATTTCCTGCTGCCCACTGGAAGCGGGCAGTCCGGCGGTGCTACTGGACGCCCTTGTCGTTCGGGTTGGCGAACGCCTCCTTGATCGCGGGTGTCATCGCGAAGTTGAGGTTGACGTTGCGCGGCGGGATCGGGCTCATGAACCACTTCGCGTAGATGTTGTTGATCTCGCCCGACTTGAACACGGCCGCGACGGAACGGTCGACCAGCGCCTTGAACTGCGGATCGTCCCGGCGCAGCATCATCGAGTACGGCTCGGTGCGCAGCGACTCGGGCAGGATCATGAAGTCGCCGGGGTTCGGCTGGTTCGCGATCTGGCCAGCGAGCAGGATGTCGTCCATGATGAACGCCTGCGCGCGGTCCGTCGCCAGCAGCTGCATCGACTCGGCGTGGTCCTTCGCCTGCAGTTCCTTGAAGTCGATGCCCCTGGCCTTCTCGTAGGCGCGCAGCAGCGGGATGGACGTCGTGCCCGACGTCGATGCGACCGCCTTGCCGTTGAGGTCGGCGAACGTCTTGATGCCCGAGCTCCTCTTCACCGCGGCCGAGACGTTGATCACGAAGTAGGTCGGGCCGAAGGCCACCTGCTTCTGCCGCTCCACGGAGTTGGTGGTCGAGCCGCACTCCATGTCGATGGTGCCGTTCTGCAGCAGCGGGATACGGTTCGCGGACGTCACCGGCTGGTACGCGACCTTCAGGTTCGGCATCTTCAGCTCGGCCTTGACCGCGTCGACGATCTTCGCGCACAGGTCCATCGCGTAGCCGACGGGCTGCTGCTTGTCGTCGAGGTACGAGAACGGAATCGACGACTCGCGGTGGCCGACCGTGATCGTCCCGGTGTCCTTGATCTTCTTCAGCGTGCCGGTGAGTTCCTGGGCGTACGCGCCCGTTGCCACCAGGCCCGCGCCAGCCACTGCCAGCAACAGGCGGGAAAGTTTCATCGAAGTCTCCTCGAAAAGGCCGATGAGTCTACTCAGAAAACGCCGCTCGGTGGGGCGGGTTGACCTGACCCGAGGAAACCCGGACCCCGGGATGCGCGCCCTCCCGCCCGCTGGACCGGCGCCATGCGTCAGGCGGCGAGGACGGCTTCCGCCTTGGCCTGCTCGCGGCTCTGGATCTCCCACATCGCCGCATAGGCGCCTCGGTGTGCGAGCAGTTCCGCGTGCGTCCCGCGCTCGACGATCCGGCCGTGGTCCATCACGAGGATCTGGTCCGCGTGCACGACGGTGGACAGGCGGTGGGCGATCACCAGCGTCGTGCGGCTGCGCGAGATGCCTTCCAGTTCCTGCTGGATCACCCGTTCGGTGCGCGAATCCAGCGCCGATGTCGCTTCGTCGAACACGAGGATGGCCGGCTGCTTCAGCAGCGTCCGGGCGATCGCGACCCGCTGCTTCTCTCCGCCCGAGAGCTTGAGGCCGCGCTCTCCCACCATCGTGCGGTATCCGTCCGGCAGCGACTCGATGAAGTCGTGGATGTGCGCGGCGCGCGCCGCCGCCACGACGTCTCCGCGCGACGCGCCGGGGCGACCGTAGGCGATGTTGTATTCGATCGTGTCGTTGAAGAGCACCGTATCCTGCGGAACGATGCCGATCGCGGCGCGCAGGCTCGCCTGCGTCACCGCCCGCACGTCCTGGCCATCGATCAGCACGCGGCCCGCACCGGCGTCGTAGAAGCGGAACAGCAGCCGCGCGAGGGTCGACTTGCCCGATCCCGTCGCGCCGACCACCGCGGTCGTGGTGCCCGCGGGCACCACGAAGCTGAGCCCGTGCAGGACCTGGCGCCGCGCGTCGTACGCGAAGTCGACGCCCTCGAAACGGATCTCGGCGCCGCCGACGGCAAGCGGCACGGCGCCGGGCGCATCGGCGATCTCGCGGTTCTGCTCGAGCAGCGAGAACATGCGGTCCATGTCGATCAGGCTCTGCTTGATCTCGCGGTAGATCACGCCGAGGAAGTTGAGCGGGATGTACAGCTGGATCATGAAGGCGTTGACCAGCACCAGGTCGCCGATCGTCATCCGCCCCTCGACCACGCCGAGCGCCGCACGCCAGAGGATCAGCGTCAGCGCGACGGCGATGATGGTCTGCTGGCCGGCATTCAGGACGTTCAGCGACTGCTGCGACAGCACCGCCGTGTGCTGGCTGTCGGCCAGCGTCTCGTCGTAGCGCCGCGCCTCGTAGTCCTCATTGCCGAAGTACTTCACGGTCTCGAAGTTGAGCAGCGAGTCCACCGCGCGCGACTGCGCCTTGCTCTCCAGCTCGTTCCAGCGCCGCCGCACCGTCGTGCGCCAGTTCGTGACCGCCACGGTGAAGCCGATGTAGATGAAGAGGCTGACACCGACGATCCCGGCGAACCAGATCTCGTATTGCCAGACGAGGAAGCCGACCACCAGCGTGATCTCTATCAGTGTCGGCAGGATCGAATACAGCGTGAAGCTGATCAGCGACGAGATGCCGCGGATGCCCTGGTCGATCTCGCGCGTCACCGCGCCGGTCCGTCGATCGAGGTGGTAGCGCAGCGACAGGGAGTGCAGGTGCCGGAACGTCTTCAGCGCCAGCGTCCGCATCGCGGCCTGGGTGACGTTCACGAAGAAGAACTCGCGCAGTTCGGTGAACAGCGACGTCGACAGCCGCAGCAGGCCGTAGGCGACGACGAGGGCGACCGGAACCAGCAGCACGCCGGTTGCCGCCTGCTGCGCGGGCGACAAGCCGTCCACGAGTTCCTTCAGGAGGATCGGCACCGAGACCGTGGCGAGCTTGGCCGCGACCAGGCACGCCAGCGCGAAGATCACGCGTCCCTTGTGGGCCCACAGGTAGGGCAGCAGCGCGCGCAGCGCCTGCCAGTCGTTGCGGCGTCCGCTCGGCGGCAGGGCTTCCCTGGGTGGCGACCAGCGCATCAGCCCTTCGCCCCCGGAACGCCCGTGCCGCCTGCGCCATGTACGCTCTGCATCGACGCATTATCCCAGCAGACCCGCGCCCCAATGGCGTTCGAGAGCAAGGCCATCGTGATCACCGGCGCGAGCGACGGCATAGGCGCCGGGCCGGCACGAAGCCAGCAACAGCAACCGCACCGAGGACCCGATGTCTCCCGACTTCCAGCTCCCCGCCGACCGCGTGGCCGTGCTTCGCATGATGCCGATGCCCGCGGACGCCAACATCCACGGCGACGTCTTCGGCGGCTGGATCATGGCGCACGTCGACATCGCCGGCGCCGTGCCGGCAGCTCGCCGTGCCGGCGGACGCGTGGCGACGGTCGCCGTCACGTCGTTCGTGTTCAGGCAGCCGGTGTTCGTCGGCGACCTGGTGAGTTTCTACGCCGACATCGTGAAGACCGGCACGACGTCGATCACCGTCGAGGTCGAGGTCTACGTGGAACGCAACCGCCTGCAGAAGGAAGTGGTGAAGGTGACCGAGGCCACCCTCGTCTACGTCGCCACCGACGACCAGCGCAAGCCGCGTCCATTGCCGTCAATGTGACGCGTGGCGGCCAGGCGGCCGCCATCGCCGCGGCTACAGCGCTCCCAGCTGCTGCTCCACCCACCGCGCCGCGGCCAGCGCCCGGACGTCGTCCCCGGGCCGCGCGATCACCTGCAGGCCGAGCGGGAGCCCCGACTCGCCGTGCGCGATCGAACGCGGCACCGGGACGTTGACCTGCGGCACTCCGAGCAGGTGCCACGGGCGATTGAACAGCGGGTCGCCGGTGCTGCCGAGGCCATGTGGCGCTTCGCCGGGCGCGCTCGGCGCCAGCAAGACATCGGCGTCGCCGAACAGTGTGTCGATCGAGGCCGCGCAATCGCGTCCCGCCTTGATCGCCGCGACGTACGCGTCCGCGCCGACCGCCCGTCCTTCGTCGATCAGGTCCGCGAGCTTGGCCGACAGCAGGTCGCTGCGGTACTGCAGCTCGGCGCCGAGCGCGCGGGCCGTCTCGAAGAGCTGGACCGTCTTCTGTGCGTCGGCCAGGCCCGCGAACGAGTCGCCGTTGGCGTTCGAGTCGTACGGCCACCTGATCTCGCGCACGCGCGGGTTGCGGCTGGCCAGCAGGCGCGCGACGCGTTCGAGCGCGGCCAGCATCGACGGCGCCAGCTGCGACGCCCACGGCGTGGCTGTCCAGCCGATCGAGACCGGGCCGGCCTTGGCCGGCGCGTGCTGGAACTCGGGCTTGAGCGCGACCGCGGCCGCGATCAGGGCGGCGTCCTCGACGCTGCACGCGAACACGCCGATCACGTCGAGCGTGTCCGAAACGGCCTTGACCCCGGCGCGCGGCACCAGGCCGCGCGTCGGCACGAAGCCGACGACGCCGCAGAACGAGGCCGGACGGATCACCGAGCCCGCCGTCTGCGTTCCGGTCGCAAACGGGACCATGTGCGACGCCACGGCGGCGGCCGACCCGCTCGACGAGCCGCCCGGCGTGTGTTCGAGGCCGTGCGGGTTGCGCGTCGGCCCCGGGGTGAAGTTCGCGAGTTCGGCGCTGACCGTCTTGCCGAGCACGTAGCCGCCGGCGCTGCGCAAGGCGGCCACCGACGCGGCGTCGGCATGCGGCACGTGCCCGGCGTAGATCGCCGAGCCGTACTCGCTCGGTATGTCGGCGGTGTCGATGTTGTCCTTCACCGCGACCGGCATGCCATGCAACGGGCCGCGCCAGTCGACGATGTCGTGCTCGCGCGCCGTCGCCAGCGCGCGCGCCGGGTCGAACCAGGCGAACGCGCGCACGTCGGGCTCGCGCTCCTTGATCGCGTCGATGAACGAATGGGTCACGGCCTCGCACGTGACCTCGTGCCCGGCGATCATGCGGGACAGGCGGGTGGCGGACAGTCGGTTGAGCGGTGTTTTCATCGGGATTCCGATCGCGGGCCGGTGGCCCGCTCCGAGGTCGAATCTAGCGGAACAGCGAGCGCATCCGACCGGCCGAGGTCAACAAACCGGGAGTCGCCGGCGCGGCGAGTGTGACCTGGGT
>CAYGXL010000027.1:0-22443 GCA_964353935.1 uncultured Burkholderiaceae bacterium
GACCGGCCCGCACAGGCGCGGCGTCTTGCGTATCTTGCCCGCCGCGTGCGTCGGATACATCCTGATCTTGATGTCGAGCACGGTCGTCAGGCCGCCCAGGCCCTGGGCGCCGATCCCGAGCGCGTTGACCTTCTCGTACAGCTCGACACGCAGCTTCTCCTCGTCCGTCTGCGGACCGCGCTGGAGCAACTCGTACATGTCGATGTCGTCCATGAGCGATTCCTTGGCCATCAGCATCGCCTTCTCGGCCGTGCCGCCGATTCCGATGCCGAGGATGCCGGGCGGGCACCAGCCCGCGCCCATCGTCGGCACGGTCTTCATCACCCAGTCGACGATCGAGTCGCTCGGGTTCAGCATGACGAACTTGCTCTTGTTCTCGGAGCCGCCACCCTTCGCGGCCACCATGACCTCGACGGTGTTGCCCGGCACGATCTGGACGCTGATGACAGCCGGCGTGTTGTCCTTGGTGTTCTTGCGTCCGAACTCGGGCGGGCTGACGACCGAGGCGCGCAGCACGTTGTCCGGGTTCAGGTACCCCTTGCGGACGCCTTCGTTGACGGCGTCTTCGAGCGAGCCGTCGAAGCCCTCCCAGCGGACGTCCATGCCGACCTTCAGGAACACGTTGACGATGCCCGTGTCCTGGCACAGCGGACGGTGCCCCTCGGCGCACATGCGCGAGTTGGTCAGGATCTGCGCGATCGCATCCTTTGCCGCGGGACTCTGCTCGGCCTCGTAGGCACGCGCCAGGTGGCTGATGAAATCGGCCGGGTGGTAGAAGCTGATGTACTGAAGTGCCCCGGCAATGCTTTCGACGAGGTCGCCCTTGCGGATCGCGGTCATGATGCCCTCAGTGTGAGTTCCCTTGGCTCTCCTTGTCCTTGTCCTTGTCCCGCCCGCGTGGGGTCATCATCAACCGGTCGGTCGAGGCAACCGCCATCGCGGACAGCAGGAAGGTGATGTGGATCGCCGTCTGGGCGATCAGCACCTTTTCGGAGTAGTTCTGGGCGTTGATGAAGGTTTTCAGGAGATGGATCGAACTTATACCGATGATCGCCGTGGCGAGCTTGACCTTGAGCACACTGGCGTTCACGTGGGACAGCCACTCGGGCTGGTCGGGATGGCCTTCGAGGTACATCCGCGATACGAAGGTCTCGTACCCTCCGATGATCACCATGATGAGGAGGTTCGAGATCATCACGACGTCGATCAGCGCCAGCACCACCAGCATGATCACGGTTTCGTTGAACGCCGGCGGCTCGTGCCCGATCACGGCACCCGTGGCGTCCCGGATCTCGGGCAGCTGGTAGCCGATGCTCTTCACCAGCATCGCAAGCGCCTCCTTGTTGCCGAAGGCGGCTTCGACCAGGTGCAGCAGCTCGACCCAGAAGTGATAGACGTAGACACCCTGGGCCACGATCAGGCCCAGGTACAGCGGCAGTTGCAGCCACCGGGTGGCGAAGATCAGTCGCGGGACAGCAGGGATCGGGCGCGCGTTTGCGCGTTCGACGGGGGAATTGGCCATGGGATCCGGAAATCGAACAAAGGCGAAAGTTTAGCGTTCGCGCCGCCCGGGTCAGGGTCTACCCTTGTTCCGGGCGCATCCGCCTTGAGGTGGGCCCGCGCGGCTCCATATCCGAACCTGCGTGTGAAAGGGCTGTCCAACGCGCTGATTCGCGGAGCAAGACACCTGGAGATCGGGCATGTAGCGATGCGGAGAAACATGAATGGTTGGACCGGCGCCAGTTGGATAGACTACCGCCGATCGATTTCCCCTTACTACCTGTGGAGACTCTATGAAACGTATCGCTCTGTTCGTTCTGACGAACCTTGCGATCATGGCAGTGCTGGTGGTGACGCTCTCCGTGCTTTCCTCGGTGTTCGGCATCAATTTCAACATCGGCGGCCGCACGCTGAACGTCGGCAGCCTCGCGATCTTCTCGCTCGTCGTCGGCTTCACCGGCGCGTTCATCTCGCTGCTGATGTCGAAGCGCATGGCCAAGTGGACGACCCGCGCGCAGGTCATCCAGCAGCCCTCGAACGCGATGGAATCGTGGCTGGTCGAGACCGTGCGCCGTCACGCCGAAAAGGCGGGCATCGGCATGCCGGAAGTCGCGATCTTCGAAGGAGAGCCGAACGCCTTCGCCACGGGCGCCTTCAAGAACTCGGCGCTCGTCGCCGTGTCGACCGGCCTGCTGCAGTCGATGAGCAAGGAAGAGGTCGAAGCCGTCCTCGGGCACGAGGTGGCGCACATCGCCAACGGCGACATGGTGACGATGACGCTGCTGCAGGGCGTGATGAACACCTTCGTCGTGTTCGTGTCGCGCGTGATCGGCTACGTGGTCGACCGCGTCATCCTGCGCAACGAGAGCGATGCGCCGGGCATCGGTTTCTTCGTGACGACGATCGTGCTCGATATCGCGCTGGGCTTCCTCGCCGCGATCATCGTCGCCCGGTTCTCTCGTCGACGCGAGTTCCGTGCCGACGCGGGCGCCGTCGCTCTGATGGGCAGCAACCGTCCGATGATCAACGCGCTGGCGCGCCTCGGCGGCATGGAGCCGGGCGAGCTGCCGCAGCAGGTGAAGTCGTTCGGCATCAACAGCAGGTCGGGCGGCATGATGGCGCTGTTCTCGAGCCACCCGCCGATCGAGCAGCGCATCGCGGCGCTGCAGGCGACGGGCCGCTGACCGCGAGTTGTCATCCAGACAACAGGGCCGGGGCTTCCGGCCCTTTTTTTACGCCCGCGTCGCGTGCCTCCGGGAAACGGCGGCCGCGAGCAGGCACAGCAGGATGGCCGCGAGCGCCAGGGCGGCGGTGGCCGCTTCCCAGAAGCCGAGCGGACCGCGTGGGGGGCCGAACGGCGTTGCGTTGAGGCCGATCCAGTATCCGCCTCCCAGGCCGATGCCCCACAGCGCGACACCGTAGATCACCATCGGCCAGAAAGTGCTCTTGTAGCCGCGCAGCACGAATGCTGCGACACCCTGGCTGGCGTCGAACAGGTGGAACACGGCAGCCAGGCCGAGCAGCGACAGCGCGACGGCCGCCACCGCCGGATCGTTCGTGTAGAGACCGACGATCGTCTCGCGCAGCAGCCACAGCAGCGCCGCCGCGGTGACGGCGATGCCGAGGGCGACGCGAAAGCCACGAAGCGCGGCGCGACGCGCCACCTTTGGCTCGTTCGCCCCGAGCGACTGCGCAACCAGCACGCTGGTCGCGATGCCGAGCGACAGCGGCACCATGAAGAGGATCGCGATCAGGTTCGACACGATCTGGTGACCGGCGACGGCGGCCGTGCCGAGCCGGGCGATCAGCACCGCCATCAACGTGAACGAGGTCACCTCGAACATTGTCGACAGCCCGATCGGCAGGCCGAGTTTCAGTTGCTCGCGCAGCGCGACCCACCGCGGTCCGTGGACCTCGCCGCTCCGGAAGCGCGCGTAATAGGGGTCGAAGCGCCACACCGCGAGGCTCATGGCCAGCATGAGCCATGCGAGCAGCGCGGTCGCGACGCCGGCGCCCGCGCCCCCGAGGGCCGGGACCGGACCGGCGCCGTACATGAAGACGAGGTTCAGCGGCACCTTCAGCGCGAGAGCGGTCACGTTGACGACCATCGTCACCTTCGGCCTCGAAACCGCGGCGTTCAGCGCCACGAAGACGCGCGTGGCAAGCGCGGCGGGAAGCCCGAAGGCGATCGCGTGCAGGTACAGGGTCGCGACGCGACCCACGTCGTCGTCAGTGCGCGCGAATCCGAGCCACAGGTCGGTCGCCAGCACGCACGGCAGCCCCGCTGCCGTCAGCAGCAGTGACAGCCACAGGGCCTGCTGCACGTCGTCGCCGATGGCGCGCCAGCGATGTGCGCCGTAGTGATGGCCCGCGATCGGCGACAGCGCCTGCAGCACGCCCATGAAGCCGATGTAGACGGTGATGTAGATGCTCGATCCGACCGCCACCGCCGCGAGGTCGGTGGCCGAGAGCCGGCCCGCCATGATGGCGTCGATCGTCCCGTTGCCGACGACCGCGAGGTTCGCGATGAACAGCGGCCAGGCGAGCTTGATCAGCGCACGGGACGACGTTTCGGGCGCGCGCAGGGCCGGGCTGTCAGGCATCGAAGTCGCGTGGCGATCGCCCGCTCAGGGCCGGCGCACCCAGATGCGGAAGACCTCGTCGTAACGAGCGCGCCGTGTCGCCTCGTAGGCCAGTTGCCAGTCGCCGATCGGCGGTGCGTCGTCGAGTTGCGTGCGCTGGCTGTCGCGCTGGATGACGACCGGGCACGCGTCGCTGTCGTCCCCCTGTCCGCTGAAGCGGATCGCGCCGTGATAGGCCAGCATCGCGCGCATGCCCATGGGCAACTGGTAGGCCTGCACGCATGCGTCCGGCCCGGCCAGTCGTCGGACCTGGTCGCCGAGCACGGTGGCGGTTGTCCGCAGCCCGCGGGTGTACTCGACCGGTTTCGCGTAGATCGTTGCGGCCAGCACCCAGATTGCGGTCAGGCCCGCCGCCGCGAGTGCCGGTCCGCGCCACAGCATCGGCGGTCGCACGCGCACTCGCCAGACCGCGAGTGACACCCAGGCCGCGGTGGCCGCCATGGCGACGATCGCAGCGACCGGGTCGACGCCCGGCGTGAGGCCCGGCACGAAGCGCGCGACCGACGCGGCCATCTTCGGCGGCGTCCCGCTGGTCCAGGCGATGAAGTAGGCCCAGGCGCCGATCAGCACGAGCACGAAGAGCGCAATCGAGAACCAGTCGATCGCGTTGTCGGCGGCGCGCCGCAACGTCGACACGCCGAAGGCCGCCAGGAGCACGAGCGCGGGAACGGCGACGATCAGATCGCGGTCGCTGGGGTCGTTGCTCAGCAGGACGTTCAGCAGCCCCGCGGCGGCGACCAGCACGGGCAGAAGCACGTGCGGACGGCGCAGGAAGCTGCGCCACGAGTAGAGCGTCCACGCCGCGAACGGCCAGAGGGGCCACGTGTACCAGCCCGCGTTCCGGATCAGCCAGACAAGGCTTTCCAGGCTCGGCCCGCGCACCTGCTCGGCGTTCCACTGCGCCAGCGAGTTCATGTACTCGGCGGCTCCGGGAACAAGCTGAAGCGCCGTCAACGGCCACAGGGCGAAGCCGCCGATGGCAATGGCCAGCATCGCCGCGATGCGCTGACCACGATGTGATCCCTGTCCAGCCAGGAACGCGGCCGCGGCGATCGCCAGCAGGCCGGCGGGGAGCCAGCCGCGCGTCAAAGCAGCGGCCGCGAGCACGAGGCCGGCGGCGAGGCTGCCCTTCCACTCCTCATCGAGCGCGAGCGCGAGCGCGAGGAGCAGCACGCCGACCAGGGCGAACAGCGCTGTCTCGGCCACGGTTTCGTGCAGGCGCGCGACGATGCCGAACGTGGCCAGCATCAGCAGGATGGCGATGTCCGCGAGCATCCGGCCATAGTCGCGCGGGCTCGCTTCGCCGCCAAAGGCCAGCGCGACGGGCTGGGCTTCGGCGCGTCGTGCGAGACGATATGTGGCGTACCAGAGGCTCGACGTGGCCAGCGCGAACCACAGCACCGAAGAAAGGCGCGCGGCATCCACCGCTCCGAGCACACTGCCAAAGAGGCGAATCAGGAGCGCGCCGACCCAGAACGGCAGCGGTCCTTCCTCGGGCAACGGCTGCCCCACGACGCCGGGCAGCAGCCATTCGGCCATTCCCCCCTGCGCCATCGTCCACATCACGCCGAAGGCCGAAGCGTCCTCGAGGCTCCAGGGATCGCGACCGAAGAGACCGGGCACCACGTAGGCCACCAGCAGCGCGAGCAGCATCCAGCGCGGCAGCTTGGCCGCGGCCGCCTCCGTCACACGGGCAGGTGATGGTCGGTGTTCGAAACTCACGCGAGCCTTTGTTGGGGCCTCTGAAGGGGCCTCTGAAGGTGCCTCTGAGGGTGCCTCTTCGGGTGGCTTATAGACCCCCTGATGAGCGCGTCAAACGGACGCATCAAACAAAAAAGGCAGCCGAAGCTGCCTTTGTCGTGGCGGAAGGCCGGCCCACGCTTACCTGCGGCGGGCCTTCGCAGCGCTCGCCTCGGCGGCCGCGGCGTTGACGGCCTCGGTCTTCGCGGCGAACTTCTGGCGAAATTTCTCCACGCGACCCGTCTCGACGATTCGCGTCTGGGCGCCGGTGTAGAAGGGGTGCGACTCGGACGACGTGTCGAGCTTGAACAGCGGGTAGGTCTTGCCGTCCATCTCGATCGTCTCCTTCGTCTGCAGCGTGGAGCGCGTGATGAATCTGAAGTCGTTCTGCATGTCCTGGAAGACGACTTCGCGGTACTCGGGGTGAATGCCTTGTTTCATTGTCGCTGCTTTCTCTCGCTACCTTGGGGGCCGCCCGATCGAGGGGTGACGCGCATTTGGGCGCCTTTTTTGCACGCCTTTGCGCGCATTTGCACGCATTTGCAAAGCACCGTCTGCCTCGACCACGGACCCGTTTTTCGGGAACCGCGCATTATCCGGGAAATCGCGGGTCTGGGCAACCCGGCCGGGTTGCGCAAGCCCTTGAATCCAAACAAGGCCGTCCGGCGTTGCCGGCGACCCTTTTCTGATCAGGCCGGGCGCAAGCCGGGGTTCACTGTGGCCCCCTGAATCAGCCGCCCCGACGCATCATGTCGAAGAACTCGGCGTTGTTCTTCGTCGCCTTCATCTTGTCGAGCAGGAACTCCATCGCCTCGATCTCGTCCATGCCGTACAGGAGCTTTCGCAGGATCCAGACCTTCTGCAGGATCTCGGGCTTCAGCAGCTGTTCTTCCTTGCGCGTGCCCGACCGGTTGACGTTGAGCGCCGGGTAGACACGTTTCTCGGCGAGCCGGCGCTCCATGTGGATTTCCATGTTGCCGGTGCCCTTGAACTCCTCGTAGATCACGTCGTCCATCCGTGAACCGGTGTCGATCAGGGCGGTGGCGATAATGGTCAGCGAGCCGCCTTCCTCGATGTTGCGGGCCGCGCCGAAGAATCGCTTGGGGCGCTGCAGCGCATTGGCGTCGACGCCGCCCGTCAGCACCTTGCCCGACGCCGGCACCACGGTGTTGTAGGCGCGCGCGAGGCGCGTGATCGAGTCGAGCAGGATCACGACGTCCTTCTTGCTTTCGGCGAGCCGCTTCGCCTTCTCGATCACCATCTCGGCAACCTGGACGTGCCGCGTGGCCGGCTCGTCGAAGGTCGACGCCACGACTTCGCCGCGCACCGAACGCTGCATCTCGGTGACCTCCTCGGGGCGCTCGTCGATCAGCAGCACGATCAGCACGATGTCCGGGTGGTTGGCGGCGATGGCGTGCGCGATGTGCTGCATCAGCACCGTCTTGCCCGACTTCGGGCTCGCCACAAGCAGGCCGCGCTGCCCCTTGCCGATCGGGGCGATGATGTCGATCAGGCGCCCCGTGAGGTTCTCGTCGCCGCGCATTTCCCGCTCGAGAATCAGTGGCTCGTCCGGGAACAGCGGGGTCAGGTTCTCGAACAGGATCCGGTGCTTGGTCGATTCCGGAAGCTGTCCGTTCACCTTGTCGACTTTCACCAGCGCGAAGTAGCGCTCGCCGTCCTTCGGCGTGCGGACTTCGCCTTCGATCGAGTCCCCGGTGTGGAGGTTGAAGCGCCTGATCTGGGATGGCGAGATGTAGATGTCGTCGGTGCTCGCGAGGTAGGACGTCTCGGGCGAACGCAGGAAGCCGAACCCGTCCGGCAGGACCTCCAGCGTGCCGTCACCGAAGATCTGCTCGCCGCTCTTTGCGCGCTTCTTCAGGATGGCGAACATCAGTTCCTGCTTGCGCATCCGGTTCGCGTTGTCGATCTCGAGGCCGATTGCCATCTCCAGCAGTTGGGAGACGTGCATCGCTTTCAGTTCGGAGAGGTGCATAGGGTTTTACGGGTCTGCCGGAAGAGGGTGGGGCGCGCTGTGCGGGGTCCGACGAACCGGGCGCGCGCCCGCGGGGAATGGAGCCGGGCCGACGTGGCCCGGCGCCTCAATTACAGGTTGCTGTCGAGGAATGCGGTGAGTTGCGACTTGGAGAGCGCGCCGACCTTCGTGCCGACGACCGCGCCGTTCTTGAACAGCATCAGCGTGGGGATTCCGCGGATGCCGAACTTCGCCGGCGTCGTCTGGTTCTCGTCCACGTTCATCTTGGCCACGGTGACCTTGCCGCCGTACTCCCTGGACACCTCGTCCAGGATCGGGGCGATCATCTTGCAGGGTCCGCACCACTCTGCCCAGTAGTCGACCAGCACAGGGCCATCGGATTTCAGGACGTCCTGCTCGAAGGAAGCGTCGCTGACGTACTTGATATCGCTCATCTTTGTGTCCTTCCGCACGCCCGCCGGCGCGCATTGGCATCAGGAAGAAACCGGGAACTTGTGTTGGGGAGGGCGGTGGCGCAGGCGGGAGAAACCGTACGGTGCGCACCAGTTCACGGATGGTAGCACTTTCAAAAGGGACGGGAAGGCTCGCGTTTCGAGCCTGTTGCATCCCTACAATCCATTCGATTCATCGAGCCGCTCGTGTCCCGCAACTCCCTTCTTGAACACCTTGCCCGCGCCGCTTCCGGCGTGGTCGTTGTCACGGCGAGCCGGCGCCTCGCGCGGGACATCGGCCGCGAGTTCGATGGCTGGCAGCGCGACCAGGGACGCTGCGTCTGGGAGACGCCGCGCGTGCTGCCATTTGGCGCCTTCGTCGCAAGCCTGCACGAAATCGCGCAACACGATCCGGCGCTCACCGGCATGCGCGCGGCGCTCGCGCCCGCGCAGGAACAGGCGCTGTGGGAAGCCGTGATCGACGCGGGCGATGTGCCGCTGGCATCGCCCACCGGCGCCGCGCAACTTGCCGCGGAGGCATGGTCGCTTGCCCATCAATGGCAGATCGCGGATCGACTTCGTCACTATGCGCTGACAGAGGACACGCGGGTCTTCGCCAGGTGGGCCGCCGACTACGAGCGGCGCGTCGAGCGCATCGCCGCGGTCGATCACGCCCGGTTGCCGGATGTCGTGCGCGCGTTGATCGTTGACGGGAGCCTCGCCTCACCCGCGGACGTGGTCCTGGCCGGCTTCGACGAACTGACGCCTCAGCAGGCGTCGCTTTTCGAGGCGCTTGCGTCCAGGGGCACTCGGATCGAGCGGTTGGCGGACGAGCGCGGCCCCGGCGACTGCCGGCGCCTGGCGGCGGCCGATGCGCGGGACGAACTCGAACGAATGGCCGACTGGGTCGCGAACCGGCTCGCCGCGAACGCCGAAGCACGGATCGGCGTCGTCGTGCCGGATCTCGCCGCGCGCCGACGCGCCGTTGCGCGCGCGCTCGATGCGGCACTGATGCCGGATGCACTGCTGGCGCCGCCCGACCGGGCGCGTCCATACACCGTGTCGCTCGGTGGGTCGCTCTCCGATACACCGCTGGTCGCGACCGCTCTGCGCGGCTTGCGCCTGGCCATCGAAGGCGTCGATTTTTCCGAGGCGAGCGCGTTGCTGTGCTCGCCTCACGTCCAGTTCGGACCCGCGTCCGCACGCGCGGTGTTCGATGTCGAGTGGCGTCGGCGCGCGGGCCCCATGGTGTCGCTCGCGCACCTCGTGTCCGCCGCGCGCGGCGCCCGCAACGGTGGACCGGTTGCGCCGCGGGCGGGGCTCGAGGCCCTTCAGGCATGGCGGCAAGGCATCCGCTCGGGCAGGCGACGACTCTCGGAATGGGCGGCCCTGTTCATCGAAGGCCTGCGCGCCATCGGTTTTCCCGGCCGGCAGGCACCCGACTCCGCCGAGTATCAGTCGCTCGTGCGCTGGCAGGAATTGCTGGCCGAGTTCGCGTCGCTCGAGCGGGTGCAGGGTCCGTTGGACCTTGGAGGCGCTTTTCGCCGGCTTGCGCGCCTCGCCGCGTCGACCGTCTTCCAGCCCGAGGGTGGCGATCCCCCGGTTCGGGTGCTGGGGCTGCTCGAGGCGAACGGACTGGAGTTCGACCACCTGTGGATTGCAGGCCTGACGTCGGAGGGATGGCCGCTTCCCGCGCGTCCGCATCCGATGCTGCCGCTCGAACTGCAGCGAGCCAGGCGCATGCCGGGCGCGCTGGCCGAGATCGAGTTGCAGCGCGCGCGGGCGACGCTCGGTCGGCTGGCGCGCTCGGCCGGCGAAGTCATCGCGAGCTACGCGACGCGCGACGGCGATCGGACTCTCGCGCCGACATCGATGATCGCGGACTGGAGCATCGAGTCGCCTGCCCCCCGCGCGCGCCGCGCGCTCGACGTGATCGCGTCGGAGCGACTCGACGCGCTCACCGACGCGGTCGCGCCGCCCCTGCCTGCCATGCGGAACGTCGGCGGCGGCGTCGCCACGCTCACGGACCAGTCGGCGTGTCCCTTTCGCGCATTCGCGAAGCATCGGCTCGCCGCTGGCGAACCGGAGCAGCCGCACGACGGCCTCGCGGCATCCGAGCGCGGCGATCTCGTTCACCGCGTGCTGGCGGGGTTCTGGCGTTCGATGCCGGAGCGCACCCGCTCATTCGTCGCCGGCATGACGTCGGACGCGCGCTCAGCCGCGCTCGAACTCGCGGCGGACAAGGCCATTGCACGGATCCGCGAACGTCGGCTCGACGAAGTCGGGCAGCGGCTGCTCGGGCTCGAGAAGCAGCGACTCGTGAGCCTGGCCGCGCAGTGGCTTCAGTTCGAGATCGACGGCCGGGAGGAGTTCGAGGTCAAGTGGACAGAGGAGCGTCGAACGCTCGCGATCGGGCAGCTTTCCCTCACGGGACAACTCGACCGCGTGGACTCGCTTCCCGATGGGCGGACGATCATCATCGACTACAAGACCGGCGGTCCTTCGAGCGTGAATGCCTGGCTCGGGGCGCGCCCTGACGAGCCGCAACTGCCGCTCTACCTTGTCGCGTCGGAGCCCGCGGCCCGCGGCATCGCGTTCGCGCGACTGCGCGCGGGCGAGCGACGCTTCGTTTCCCTCGCCGAGGACGCGTCGATGCTGCCAGGCGCGCGGGTCGAGGACTGGCAACGCCACCATGCGGACTGGTCGGCACTGGTCGAAGCATGGCGCGCGGAGCTGACGAGGCTCGCGGACGACTTCGCGTCGGGCGTGGCGACCGTTGCGCCGAAGCGGGCCGACACGTGTCGCTACTGTGGCGTGGCCATGCTGTGCCGTTACAGCGAACGCATCGGCGATCGCGGCGACCAGGCTTCGGACGAGGAGACCATCGATGACTGACGATGGCCTGTTCGTTGTCGATGCCGACGCGCGCAGCCGTGCGCTCGACGGGGAGTCCAGCTTCATCGTCCGCGCGCCGGCCGGTTCCGGCAAGACGGAGCTCCTGATCCAGCGCGTGCTCGCGCTGCTGGCGACCGTCGATGCTCCCGAAGAGGTCGTTGCCATCACGTTCACGCGCAAGGCGGCCGCCGAGATGCGGCAGCGCCTGGTGGGAGCGCTCGATGCCGCGAAGGGTCCGGAGCCGGGGCAGCCGCACGAGCAACTGACCTGGTCGCTCGCCGGGGCGGTGAACCGGCGCGACGCCGAACGCGGCTGGGACATCGTGCACAACCCCGGACGGCTGCGCGTGCAGACGATCGACGCGCTCGCGCAGTGGCTGGCGCGCCAGTTGCCGCTCTCGCTGGGGCTCGGCGCCGCGCCCAACGTCAAGGAGCGCGTCGCCGACCTGTACGCGCGCGCCGCGCGCTCGACGCTCGCAGTCCTGGAGAGCGCCGACCGCGAGGACGAGCCGCTCGCGCGGCACGTCGCCCGGCTTCTCGAGCATCTCGACAACGACGTCGGGCGGGCCATTCGCCTGATCGCTTCGATGCTCGGTCGGCGCGATCAGTGGCTGCGTCACCTGGGGGGCCACGAGCGCGACGAACTCGAGGCCGCCCTGCAGCGCGCATGCGAGAAGCAGATGCGGCTGGCGCGCACGCTGCTGCCCGCCTCGCTCACCGATGACCTGCTCGAACTCGTTCGCTACGCGGCCGGCAACGCGGAGTGGTTGGCCCCATGCAGGGACCTGACCGGAGTTCCGCGGGCGGAGATGGCGAGCCTCGATGCCTGGTGTTCGATCGCCTCGCTGCTTCTGACCAAGGGTGGGACATGGCGCGGGCGCGTCACGGTCGCCGAAGGGTTCCCGGCGGGTGCGACCAAGCCGGAAAAGGAGCGGGCGAAGCCATACAAGGACCGCATGCTTCAACTGCTCGAGCGGCTGGGTGACAACGAAGCGCTGCGGGTCGCCCTCGATGACCTGCGGTCGCTGCCGCCCGCGCGGTACAGCGATGCCCAGTGGGACATCGCCGGCGCCATCGTCGAGGTGCTGAAGCGCGCGGCGGCGGAACTCGCGGTCGTGTTCGCCGAAGCCGGCGCCATGGACTTCACCGAGGTCACGCGACGCGCCGTGCAGACGCTGGGCGACGAACGCGGCGGCGACATCGCGCTGGCGCTCGATGCGCGGGTTCGGCACCTGCTCATCGACGAGTTCCAGGACACCTCGATCACACAGTTCGACTTGATCGAGCGCCTGGTCGCCGACTGGAGCCCGGGGGACGGCCGGACGCTGTTCGTCGTCGGCGACCCGATGCAGTCGATCTACCGCTTTCGCGAGGCCGAGGTCGGGCTGTTCCTGCGCGCCTGGGAGCGCGGCGTCGGACCGGTCGCGCTCGAGCCGCTTCGGCTCACCCGCAACTTCCGCTCTCAACGAGCGGTGGTCGAATGGGTGAACGACGCGTTCGCCCGAGTGTTGCCGCGCGAGAGCGACATCACCAGCGGAGGGGTGTCTTTCGAGCCGGCCGCGGCGGTCCGTGGACTCACTCTCGACGATGCGGTTCAGGTGCACGCGTTCGTCGGCGGCGACTCCGGGGACGAGGCGAGGGCGGTCGTGGAAATCGTCCAGGCGATCCGCGCGGAGAGCCCGCACGCCTCGATCGCACTGCTGGTGCGCGCGCGCTCCCATCTTGTCGACATCGCGGCGGAACTGCGACGGGCTGGTCTGCGCCCGACTGCCGTCGAACTGCACTCGCTGGCGAACCAGCCGTTGATCTCGGACCTCGTCGCCCTCACGCGGGCGCTCGAGCACCTGGCGGACCGCACCGCGTGGTTGTCGGTGCTGCGCGCCCCGTGGTGCGGACTGACGCTGGCCGACCTGGCGTCGCTGGCCGAGGGCGACTCGCGTCCCGTCGTCGACTTGCTGGAGGATGACTCGCGGCTGCATCGGCTTTCGGCCGACGGTCACGCCCGTGTTGCGCGGGTCTCGGCGGTACTGCAGCGCGCTGTCGAACTCACCGCCCGCATGCCCGGCGCAGACCGGGTCGAGCAGGCCTGGCGGCTGCTCGGTGGACCGGCGTGCCTTTCCTCCGAATCCGAGCGCGCGGATGCGGAGCAGTTCTTCGTCCACCTGTTCGCGCACGAGGACGAGAACGGGGGCCGGATCGACGTGCAGGCGCTGCAGGAGTCGCTCGCATCCCTGTTCGCGGCTCCCGAAGCCGGCTCGGACCCGGTGTTCCACGTGATGACCATCCACAAGGCCAAGGGACTGGAGTTCGATCACGTGATCGTTCCGCGGCTTGGCGCGAAGCCGCGCGGCGACGACGCGCAGTTGATGGTCTGGCTCGAGCGTGCCGCGGAGGAAGGGCCTGAGCTGCTGCTGGCGCCGATCCACGCTGGCGGCTCCGAAAAGGAACGCCTGCTGCGTTGGGTGGAGTCCCAGTTGCAGCAGCGACAGCGCCACGAGGACGAACGTCTCGCCTACGTGGCCGCCACGCGTGCCCGACATCGACTGCACTGGGTCGGAAGCGCTTCGCAGGGCGACGATGGACGGTGGAACGTTCCGTCGACGTCGCTGCTCGCGCGGTTGTGGCCGGCGCTGCGGCCTGGCTTCGAGTCAGGCCGGATCATCGATCGCGGCGCCGGGACTCTTCCGGTAGATCGACCGATCGATCAGACATTACGCCGCCTGCCGCCCGGCTGGACGCTGCCTGCGCTCCCGCCGACGCTTCGCTGGTCGGCCGTCGATGCGCCGAGCGAAAGCGGCGCCGCGATCGAGTATTCCTGGGCCGGCGAAACGGCGCGCCGTGTCGGCGTCGTGGTGCACCGATGGCTGCAACGCATGGCGGAGGACACGCTCGCCGGGTGGGATGCGGCACGGGTCGGCACGCTTGCACCGCAGATCGAACGCGCGCTTGCGGCGGGCGGACTGACCGGGAAGGAACTCACCGAGTCTCGCGACCGGGTCTTGCAGGCGCTGCTGAACGTGTTGCAGGACGAGCGCGGTCGCTGGGTGCTGGGCCATCACCCGGACCACCGCAGCGAACTGCGATTGAGCGTGCTGCAGGGCGGGCGCGTGCGGAAGCTGGTGCTCGATCGTTCCTTCGTCGCGCAGGACGGGACGCGCTGGATCATCGACTACAAGGTCGGCACCCATGAAGGCGCGGACGTCGAGGCGTTCCTGGACTCCGAGCAGGTTCGCTACCGGGGACAGCTGGAGGCATACGGGGCGGCGCTCGATCCGCAGGCCCGACTCGGCCTGTACTTTCCGCTGGTACCCGGCTGGCGGGAGTGGTCGAAGGCCTCGAATTCGCCGGAAGAAAGTTCCGGGGATCAACGAGGGCCGCTGATATGATTCCAAGCGGCGGGCCCCCTCGCACTGAGGTGCCGTGAATCTGGTCAGGTCGGGAACGAAGCAGCCACAGCGGAGTTCTTCAGGTGCCGAGGTCAAGGCTCGCCTCTCTCGCCTTTCAGGCGAGAGAGACGTGCCTGACCTCAATATCAGTGGATGCAAGAGGGGGCTGTGCCCCCTCCTGGACCTCCCCCCTCGAAGCCCACCTGGCACGATGACTGTTCGCATTGCTCCCGCACGCCCGGAAGACTGCGCAACGGTGCTCGCGCTGATCCGCGCGCTCGCCGAGTACGAGCGGCTGTCGCACCTCGTGGTCGGCACGGAGGAGGATCTCCGGAACGAGCTGTTCGGGGTGCATCCGGTGATCGAATCCGTGGTTGCGTGGGACGGCGACCGCGCCGTGGGCTTTGCGCTGTTCTTCCACAACTACTCGACCTTCCTTGCGCGACGCGGCCTCTACCTCGAGGATCTCTTCGTCGTTCCGGAGGCGCGGGGGCGCGGCATTGGCAAGGCGCTGATCGGCCACTGCGCGCGCGTTGCCGTGACGCGCGGCTGCGGACGGTTCGAGTGGAGCGTGCTCGACTGGAACGAGCCCGCGATCGCGTTCTATCGCTCGCTCGGTGCCGAACTTCTGCCGGACTGGCGCATCTGCCGCCTGACGGGCGAGTCGCTGCAGCGCTTTGGAGCCGTGAGCGCGGCCTCGCAGTGATCGCCACGCCGTAGAATCGTCGCCATGTCGTATCAGGTCCTGGCTCGCAAGTGGCGTCCGCGTGATTTCTCCACGCTGGTGGGCCAGGAGCACGTGGTGCGCGCGCTGACGCACGCGCTCACGGAGAACAGGCTTCATCACGCCTGGCTCTTCACGGGCACCCGGGGCGTCGGCAAGACGACTCTGTCGCGCATCCTCGCCAAGGCGCTGAACTGCACCGGGCCGGACGGCAAGGGCGGCATCACCGCCACGCCGTGCGGCGTGTGCGAGGCCTGCACCGCGATCGATGCCGGCCGCTTCGTCGACTACATCGAGATGGACGCCGCGAGCAACCGCGGCGTCGAGGAGATGGTCCAGCTGCTCGAGCGCGCGATGTACGCACCGAGCAATGCGCGCTTCAAGGTCTACATGATCGACGAGGTGCACCAGCTGTCCTCGCACGCGTTCAACGCGATGCTGAAGACCCTGGAGGAGCCGCCCGACTACGTGAAGTTCATCCTGGCCACCACCGACCCGCAGAAGGTCCCGGTGACCGTGTTGTCGCGCTGCCTGCAGTTCAACCTGAAGCAGATGACACCCGCCGGCATCGCGGCGCGCATGGCGGAGGTCCTGGCCGAGGAGAAGATCGAGGCGGAGCCGGCCGCGCTTCGGATGCTGGCGCAGGCGGCGCGCGGCAGCATGCGCGACGGCCTGTCGCTGCTCGACCAGGCGATCGCCTACGCGGCGGGCCCGGTCACGCTCGATGCGGTGCGCGCGATGCTGGGCGCGATCGACCAGGGGACGCTCGTCCGCGTGCTGGATGCCATCGCCGCGCGCGACGCGAAGCAGGCGCTGGCCATCGCCGACGAGATGGGCGAGCGCAGCCTGTCGTTCGCCCAGGCGACGCGCGACCTGGCCAGCCTGCTGCATCGGATCGCGCTGGCACAGCAGGTGCCCGACGCCGTGCCCGACGACGAAGTCGAAGCCGCGGACATCCGGCGCCTCGCAGGCGTGTTCGCGCCCGACGAGGTCCAGCTCTACTACCAGGTCGCGCTGCACGGACGGAACGACATGCACCTCGCGCCGGACGAGTACGCGGGCTTCACCATGACCCTGCTGCGGATGCTGGCCTTTGCGCCGGCCCCGGTCGGGGAGGCGAAGACTGTGACTCCGCGGGCGGCACCGCTCGTGGCGCAGCCGGCCGCGCGGACCAGTGCTCCCGCCCCGCGCGCGAACGCACCAGCGGCACGCTCCGCGCCGGACGCATCGAACAACGCGCGGACAACGGCTGCGGCCGGGCCGGCGCACTCGCCGGCCGCGGTCCCGTTCGACGGTGACTGGCCGGGGCTGGTCGGGCGGCTGAAAGTCGCCGGTCTCGTGAAGGAACTCGCGAACCGCAGCGAACTCGTGTCGCACGAGGGCGACGCGATGAAGCTCCGCGTGCCGCTGAAGACACTGCTCGACGCCGGCACGCTGGACAAGCTGAAGGCGGCGGTGAGCCAGGCGCTGGGCCGGCCGATCCGCCTGAGCGCCGAGGTCGGAACCACGGCGGGCCCCACGGCGGCCGGCATCGCCGAACAGGCGCGCGCCGACAGGCAGCGCCAGGCCGAGGAAGCCATCTACGCCGATCCCTTCGTGCGAGAATTGCTCGACAACTTCGGAGCTTCGGTCGATCCAGCGTCGATCCGCCCGAAGGACGCGTAGCCGCGTGCCGCGGCCACCAGCGCGCTCCCCAACTCACCCGGAAACAGAGGACGTCCCGCCATGATGAAGGCCCAGATCGCCGGTCTGATGCAGAAGGCGCAGAAGATGCAGGAGGACATGAAGCGCATGCAGGACGAACTGGCCAACATGGAAGTCGAAGGCCAGTCGGGCGCGGGCATGGTGAAGGTTGTGATGACCTGCAAGCACGACGTGCGCCGCGTGTCGATCGATCCCAGCCTTGTCGGCGACGACAAGGACATGCTCGAGGACCTGGTCGCGGCCGCGGTCAACGACGCGGTGCGCCGCGCCGAAGCGGTGTCGCAGGAGAAGATGTCGGCGATCACGGCGGGAATGCCGCTGCCTCCCGGCATGAAACTTCCATTCTGAGACAGCGCGGCGCCGTCGCTCGTGCTCCCTTTGTTGAAGTTGTGCTTGCGGCGGGCGCGCGGCCGCCCGAAGCCCGCCGCACTGACTGAAGCGAAGCGGGTGCACGTGCGACCCGCAGGGTTGAGTACACCCGCTTCGAACTGAAATGCGGCTGAGTCCCACTCTCGACAAGCTGGTCGATGCGCTGAAGCATCTTCCGGGCATCGGTCCGCGTTCGGCGCAGCGAATCGCGTTCCACCTGCTGCAGCACGACCGCGACGCCGCGGTTCGCCTCGGCGAGGCGATGCTCGCGGCGGTGCAGACAATCGGCCACTGCGAGCGCTGCAACACGCTGACCGAGCAGCCGGTCTGCGAGACTTGCAGCAGCCCGAAGCGCGACGCGCAGCTGCTGTGCGTGGTGGAATCGCCGTCGGACCAGCTGATGATCGAGCAGTCGCTTGCGTACTCCGGGATGTATTTCGTGCTGCTGGGACGCCTGTCGCCGCTCGATGGCATCGGGCCGCGCGAGATCCAGATGGAGCGCCTGATCGCCCGCGCCACCGACGGCGTCGTCAGGGAAGTCATCGTTGCCACGTCGTTTACGCCGGAAGGCGATGCGACCGCGCACTACGTCGGTCAGTTGCTGAAGGAGCGCGATCCGCAGATCAGGGTCACGCGGCTTGCGCGCGGCGTTCCGGCCGGCGCCGAACTCGAGTACACGGACGTCAACACGATCGCGCAGGCGATGCTCGACCGCCGCGCATCCTGACCCGACCGCGGCGCTAGACTGGGCATCCCGCGTCGTCGACTTCCCCCGCTGCCATGACCACTGCCTACTGGTGCGTGCTCGCCGCCGCCCTGATGCCGTATGTCGCCGTGGCGATCGCGAAGTCGGGCGGAGAGCGCTTCGACAACAGCAACCCGCGCCTCTGGCTCGAGAGGCAGCAGGGCTTCCGCGCGCGGGCGAACGCCGCGCAGGCGAACAGCTTCGAGGCGTTTCCCTTCTTCGCGGCGGCCGTGATCGTCGCCCACCTCACGCAGGCGCCGCAGGACCGCATCGACGCGCTCGCCGTGATGTTCGTTCTCGCGCGCGCCGCGTTCATCGTCTTCTACGTCGCCGACTGGCACTGGGCGCGGTCGATCGCGTGGACCATCGGAATCGTCGCGACGATCACGATCTTCGTCTCGGGAGCCTGAGATGGCCGGACCGATCCACGGGCCGCTGCACGGCGTCAAGGTGCTCGAACTGGGAACGTTGATCGCGGCGCCGTTCGCATCGCGCCTGTTCGCGGAGTTCGGCGCCGAGGTGATCAAGGTCGAGGACCCGAAGACCGGCGATCCGATCCGCAACTGGCGCTACCTGCACGATGGCACCTCGCTGTGGTGGTACGTGCAGTCGCGGAACAAGAAGTCGGTCGCGTTGAACCTGAAGGATCCGCGTGCGCAGGAGATCGCCCGTCGCCTCGCGCGCGAGGCGGACATCGTCGTCGAGAACTACCGGCCGGGGGTGCTCGAGAAGTGGGGTCTTGGTTATGAGCAGCTGCGCGCCGCGAACCCCGCGACGGTGATGGTGCGCATCTCCGGTTACGGGCAGACGGGTCCGATGCGCGATCGCCCCGGATTCGGTGCGATCGCGGAGTCGATGGGCGGCATCCGCTTCGTCACCGGCTATCCCGATCGTCCGCCGATACGCATCGGCATCTCGATCGGCGACTCGATCGCCGCGTTGCACGCGGTCGTCGGCGCACTGATGGCGCTTCGGCACCGGGACGCCACCGGCGGGCGCGGGAAGGGCGAAGGCCAGATGGTGGACGTCGCGCTTTACGAAGCGGTGTTCAACATGATGGAGAGCACGCTGCCGGAATACGACGTCTTCGGCGCGGTCCGCGCCCGCACCGGGGGCTCGCTGCCGGGCATCGTTCCGTCGAACACCTACGAGTGCGCGGACAGCGCGGCGATCGTGATCGCAGGCAACGGCGACGCGATCTATCGCCGGCTGATGACCGCCATCGGGCGAGAGGATCTCGCCAACGACCCCGGGCTGGCGCGCAACGAAGGCCGGGCAAAGCGCGTCGAGGAGATCGACGGAGCGATCCAGGCCTGGTGCGGCCGGCACCCGATCGAGGAGGCGCTGGCCACGCTGACGGCGGCCGACGTGCCGGTTTCGCGGATCTACAGCGTCGCCGACATGGTGCGTGACGCGCAGTTCCAGGCACGGCAGATGTTCGAACAGGCTGCGCTGCCCGACGGCACGCCGATGAAGGTGCCGGCGGTCGTGCCCAAACTGTCCGCCACGCCCGGGGGCACCCGATGGCTGGGCCCCCGCCTTGGTGAACATACGGACGCCGTCCTGCGTGAACTCGGGTACGACGTGGCCGCGATCGACGCGCTGCGGGACGACGGCGTGATCTAAGATCGCTCGAACCGCTCGCGCCGGGCGCGTGCGCACAAGCAGAAACCAAGGAGACCTCATGAAGAAGACGTACACCCGCCGCGACGTGCTGGCGGCCGGCGCGGCGGCGACCGCGGTCGCAGCGTTCCCGGCGACCGGTTCGGCGCAGAACGTCGAGCGCAGGAAGGTGACGATCGCGGTGGGCGGCAAGAACCTGCTTTACTACCTGCCGCTGACGATCGCAGAACAGAAGAAGTTCTTCGAGCAGGAGGGTCTCGACGTCACCATCGTCGACTTCGCCGGCGGCGCACGCGCGCTGCAGGCGGTGGTGGGCGGAAGCGCCGACGTCGTTTCCGGCGCGTTCGAGCACAACATCAACATGCAGGCGAAGGGCCAGCCGATGAAGGCCTTCGTCCTGCAGGGCCGCGCCCCGCAGATCGTGCTCGCGGTCAGCAACAAGACGATGCCGAACTTCAAGTCGGTCGCCGACCTGAAAGGCAAGAAGATCGGCGTCACGGCGCCCGGCTCCTCGACCAACATCCTGTGCAACTTCGTGATCGCGAAGGCGGGCCTCAGGCCGAGCGACGTTTCCTACGTCGGCGTCGGCGCCTCCCAGGGCGCGGTGGCCGCCTTGCGCTCGGGCCAGATCGACGCGATTTCCAACCTCGATCCGGTGATCACGATCCTGTCCCGCGCCAACGACATCAAGATCGTCTCCGACACCCGCGACGTCGCGGAGGCGGACTCGATCTTCGGCGGTCCGATGCCCGCGGCCACGCTGTACGCGCCGGTGGCTTTCATCGACAAGAACCCCAACACCGTGCAGGCGCTGACCAACGCGATCGTGCGTGCCAACAAGTGGATCCAGCAGGCCGGCCCGTCCGACATCGTCAAGGCGGTCCCGGAGAGCTTCCTGCTCGGCGACCGCGCCGTGTACATCGACGCGTTCCTGAAGGCGCAAAAGGCGCTGTCGCCGGACGGCATGATCCCGGAGCAGGGCCCGGCAACCGCGCTGCGTGCGCTGCAGAGCGTCGACCCCGCGCTGAAGGACGTCAAGTTCGACCTCAAGGCCGTCTACACGAACGACTTCGTCCGCAAGGCGAACGCGAAGTATCCGAAGGGATAATCGCGGCCGCTTCACTGCCAGCACCTCGGGCCGCGCAAGCGGCCCGATCCGCATGAACGCACCCGCACTGTCACTGGCCGGCATCACCTGCACGTTCGTCAGCCGCGACGACCGCAGCCAGCGCTATACGGCGGTGCGCGACGTCACGCTCGACGTCGCGCCCGGCGAGTTCGTCAGCGTGGTGGGGCCGACCGGCTGCGGCAAGAGCACGCTGCTCAACGTCGCCGCCGGCCTGCTGGAGCCGAGCGCGGGGACGATCCGCGTGTTCGGCGAGCCGCTGGCCGGAATCAACGGCCGCGCCGGCTACATGTTCCAGAGCGAAGCGCTGATGCCATGGCGCACGGCGCGCGGCAACGTGATGGCGGGCCTGGAGTTCCACGGCGTCGATCCGCAGAAGGCCGGCACACGCGCCGACGAATGGCTCAAGCGCGTCGGCCTTGGCGGTTTCGGCGACCGCTATCCGCACCAGTTGTCCGGCGGCATGCGCAAGCGGACTTCGCTGGCACAGACGCTCGTGCTGGACCCGGACATCATCCTGATGGACGAGCCGTTCTCGGCGCTCGATGTCCAGACGCGGCAGCTGATGGAGAACGAGGTCCTCGACCTCTGGGCGGCCAAGCGCAAGGCGGTGCTGTTCATCACGCACGACCTCGACGAGGCGATCGCGATGAGCGACCGCGTGGTGGTGCTGTCGGCCGGGCCCGCGTCGCATCCGATCGGGGAGTTCGTGATCGACCTGCCGCGGCCGCGTGACGTGGCCGAGGTCCGCATCACGCCGCGCTTCATCGAACTGCACAAGGCGATCTGGGATGTGATGCGCGAGGAAGTCCTGAAGGGCTACGCCCAGCAGAAGCTGGCGGCCTGACATGTGGAAGTTCATCCGTCCGCGCGCGGGGACCCTGCGGTTCTGGCAGGCGCTGGTGCTGGTCGTGATCTTCGTCTTCTGGTGGACGATGACCACGCCGGGCGTGATCCCGCCGCTCATGTTCGAGAACGATCGCCAGGCGGCGTTCTTCTTCGGTGAGCCGATCAAGATCTTCGCGCGCATATGGGACTGGTTCGTCACCGACCGCGACATCTACGGCCACCTGTGGGTGACACTGCTCGAAACCGTGCTGGCGTTCCTGTTCGGCACGGTGGCCGGACTCGTGATCGGCATGTGGCTCGCGCTGTCGCCGATCGCCGCGGCCATCTTCGATCCGTACATCAAGGCGATGAATTCCATGCCGCGCGTGATCCTGGCGCCGATCTTCGCGGTGTGGTTCGGCCTGGGCGTCGCCTCGAAAGTCGCGCTGGGCTTCACGCTCGTGTTCTTCATCGTCTTCTTCAACGTCTACCAGGGCGTGAAGGAGGTGAGCCCCACGGTGCTCGCGAACGCGCGGATGCTCGGCGCCGGCCGCAACCAGCTGCTGCGGCACGTGTACCTGCCCAGCGCGACGAGCTGGGTGTTCTCGTCGCTGCACACGGCGGTCGGCCTCGCCTTCGTCGGCGCCGTCGTCGGCGAGTACCTGGGCTCGTCGCGGGGCGTGGGCTACCTGATCCTGCAGGCCGAGGGCACGTTCGACATCAACACCGTGATGGCGG
>CAYGXL010000028.1:0-2279 GCA_964353935.1 uncultured Burkholderiaceae bacterium
GCACTTCGGCGGCTCCATGGTGCTCAACGCCGGGCTGATGGTGGTCTCCGCGCTCGGCGCGGTCCCGCCCATTTCGGTCGCCCTGGCGCGCCACGGGTTCTCGGCGGTGCTGCTGGCGCAGAGCGCGCGGCTGGCGCGTCGCACCGGACAACGAATTCAAGCAAGGGAGAAACGCAATGGCACTCTTTGATCCAAAGGACCTCTTCAAGCCCCTCGGCTCGATCGCCGCACTGGCCGGCTCCGCCGCGCTCGGCTTCGTGGCCGGATACGCCGTCGGCCGCGATCCAGCCGCGGCGAAACGCCTGATGCAGTTCGTCGCGCGCAGCTTCGACCGCGCGAGCCTCGCGGTCGCGGAGACGCGCGAGGAACTCGGCGACCTCTGGGCCGAGGCACGGGCCGACGCGCGCGCGCAGTGGGAGGAAGCGCGGTTTGCCGAACACGAGGCAGCAGCCGCCGCTGCCGCCGCCCCCGTGGCGGCCGAGCCGGAGGAGACCGTGTCCGACGAGCGACCGACGCCCGCTGCGAAGCGCGCCCGCAAGGCAACGGCGGTCAAGCGCACGCGGCGAGCCAGGGCGCCCGCTGTTCACTGACCTGACTGGTTTCGGCGACGCGTTCCTGCGGTGCGCGTCGACGCGTCCGCCGGCAGTGCGGCGTCACCCATGAGGTAGCGCACTGTGAACGAGTGGTCCTGCTCGAGGGCGTGCTTCATCTGATCCGCGAACAGATTCGCAATACGGCCTCCGATCGCCGGGACGGAGCACTCGACGGCGACACGCAGGCGCATTCGAGTCCGGCCGGAATCGAGTTCGATCACGGATCCGGTCGCATGGGCATCAACCGCGTGGTCCCGCGTGGAGACGCGGAGGTCGACGTCCACCTGCTTCGCGCCGGCCCGATTCCAGCAGGTGTGGTGGGTCAGTCGCTGCGGCTGACCCGACAGCCAGCGCGCCCAGGCGGGCCGACCGGACGCCGCGTTAGCAAGCGTTCGCTCGAGCCGCACTTCGATACGCTGCGGACTGGAATCGAACTGCTTGATCTGCAGCGAGGTCGAGCCGAGCGCGACGTACTTCCGCTCGACATAGTCGCGCCGGCCGAGCGCCTCCCAGAGCCGTGCCAGGCTGGCCGGGAAGTCCTGCGCGATCTCGAAATTCACCATGGCCGCCGGAGCATGCCAGAGCCGGGACGACGATCGCAGCCGATCGCGCGGCGAACGCCGGCGGACCACACCGGCTGCCGCGCATCGCGGCTCCGGGCCGGCGCGCACCGCTACATCCGCCGCCGCGGTCCGGCGGCCGCGTCCTCCCCGGTCGACGCGCCGGGTTGCCCTGAGCCGCATTGCGCGCTCGAGCGGCGGTGCCACTGGACTCCCAGCATCGCCAGCGAGACGAACACGGCAAGGCCGACCACGACAGCGGCGAGTGGCACGTCCTGGCCGAGCAGCGCCGCGTACGCCGCGACCATCGTCATCACGCTCAGGTTCTCGCAGAAGTTCTGCACCGCGATCGCCTGGCCGGCGTTCGTCAGTTCGACGCCTCGATGCTGCAGCAGGGCGTTCATCGGAACGACGAAGAAGCCCGCGGCGACGCCGTTCAGGAACAGCAGCCCGAACACGACCGGCAGCGAACTGAACGGAAGCATCGCCAGCAGCAGCGGCCCGAACAACACGCCGAGCGGGAGGATCGACAGCGCGCGGTCCAGCGGCACGGTGCGCGCCGCAATGACGGCGCCGATCGCCACGCCGATGGCCACGATGCCCGGCAGCATTGCGGCGCGGTCGAGCGCAAGCCCCAGCGCTTCGCGCCCCCAGTCGATCACGACGAACTGGAGTGTCGCGCCGATGCCCCACAGCAGGCTCGTGGTCAGCAGCGACACGCGGCCGCGATGGTCGGCGAGCAGCACCTCGAGCGCGCGGCCGAAGGCCTGGAAGAGATCGACCGGGCGGCGCGGATGGCCGATATACCGCCGTCCGGAATCGGGGATCAGCAGGTTGACCGCGGCGGCCGCCACGTACAGCACGAAGGCGCACGCGACCGCACCCTGGAGCGCCGCCGCGCTGCCGGCCGCGCCGAGCCCGAGCGCGCGCGCGAACTCGGGACTGACGAAGGCGCCGCCGACGACGGTGCCCAGGATCACCGACGCGATGGTCAGCCCCTCGAGCCACGCGTTCGCCGCCACCAGGCGGTCGGGCGGCAGAAGTTCGGTGAGCAGGCCGTACTTCGCCGGCGAATAGGCCGCCGCGCCGAGGCCGATCAGCGCGTACGCCGCCAGCGGATGGACGC
>CAYGXL010000028.1:2379-7803 GCA_964353935.1 uncultured Burkholderiaceae bacterium
GAATAGGCCGCCGCGCCGAGGCCGATCAGCGCGTACGCCGCCAGCGGATGGACGCCACCCAGCATCAGCAGGCACCCGGCGCCCTTGACCGCGTTGGTGATCAGCATGACCCGGCCCTTCGGCATCGTGTCGGCGAACGCGCCCACGCCGATCGCGAACAGGACATAGGAGCCGATGAACACGAACTTGAGCATCGGCGTCATCCAGCCCGGCGCGTCGATGCGGCCGAGCAACGCGATGGCGATGACGAGGATGGCGTTGTCCGCGAGCGCGGAGAGGAACTGCGCGCTCATCAGCGGCGTGAAGCCGCGCGTCATGCCGGCCGTGCCGGACGCGCGACGCGAAGAACGATCGCGGAATGCGCGCGCTCGCCCCCCGCCGGGATCGGGATGTTCAACGTCGAACTCTCTCCGTGGGCGTTCGGAGTATTGCGTCGCCATGTGACAGGCCGGCGACGCATCGGCGCGCGGCACGACGACACCCGCCGTCGCCCCCGGTCATGCTCGTGCAACGCGCGTCGATCACGATGCCGGTTCCCCGCGCACATCGTTCCATGCGGGCATCCATGGGAGGACACCATGACGACATGCATGATCTGCAACATGACCGACGGGCGCCGGACGCAGGCATCGGATCAAGGCGGCTACATCTGCCCGCGCTGCGAGCAGACCCACGCGCACCTGCTCGATGACGATGACGACCTCGACGGGCGCTCGGACGCGCGTCACCTGACCATTCTCGCCATCGACCTCGACGAGTGATCGGCGGCAGGGCCGCGGAGCCCGCCCGCCGCGCCGCCCTCATCAGTAGTCGAAGGGCATCGGAATGGCGGGCTCGGTCCGCTCCGGAATCTCTTCCCGCGACAGGACCGCTTCGCGAATGACCTGGAGGAATACAGTCTCGAGCTGCGCGACGACCCGGTCCCATGAGTGCGACTCGGCAACCGAGCGCGCGGCCGCGCCGATCCGGCCGGCCGCGAGGGGATCGCGAACCAGTTCCGACGCCAGGTGCAGGAAGGCGCGCTCGTCGTCCAGTGGCGCGAGCATCCCGCTGGTCCCGTGGTCGATCAACGCGTTCGCGGCCGCGTAGTCGTAGGCGACCACCGCGAGGCCGCTCGCCATCGCTTCCGCGGTGACGTTGCCGAAGGTTTCCGTCGTGCTAGGAAACAGGAAGATGTCGCCCGACGCGTAATGCGCGGCCAGGTCGATGCCCTTGCGCATGCCCGCGAACACGGCCCCGGGGCAACGCGCCTGCATCTCGCCGCGAGCCGGACCGTCACCCACGAACACGAACACCAGCTTCGGATCCCACGCGATCAACGCGTCATAGACGGCAACGAGGACACCGAGGTTCTTCTCCGACGCCAGGCGTCCGACGTGCATCACTACGCGGTTGTCCGGCCGCGCGCCCCACTCGCGGCGCAGCGGCTCGCTTCGGCGCGCCGGAGTGAAGAGCGTCGTATCGACTCCACGCCCGACGACCTGGACATTGCGGAAGCCGGCGGCGCGCAACTGCCGCTGCAGGCCCTCGGTCGGCACCATCGTCACCTGCGTCCTGTTGTGGAACTTCCGCAGGTACGCGAGGATGGGCCGCTGCAGCCAGCCGATGCCGTAGTGCCGGCTGTAGCTGTGGAAGTTGGTCCGGAAGTCGGAGCAGACCGGCAGCCGCAGCGTCGCCGCGGCCTGGACGGCAGACCAGCCAAGCGGTCCCTCGGTGACGACGTGGACGACGTCCGGCCGGCGCAGCTTCCACAGGTTGACCAGGGCGCGCTTCGAGGGCAGTCCCATCTTCAGGTGCGGATAGCGCGGGATCGGAACTCCCGTGGTCAGCACCTCGTGATCGCTGTCGGCGGCGTCGGCTTCCGTCGACTGGCGCGGCCTGACGACCTGCACGACGTGGTTGCGGCGGCGCAGCCCGTGCACGAAGCTCGCGATGGTGGCGGCGACGCCGTTCACTTCGGGAGGGTAGGTTTCGGTGACGACGGCGACGCGCAGCGATTGCCGCGCCGCCGGGTACTCATCCACCTGTATCGAAGGCTCGATTCCAGATCGCATGGCGCCGCATCCTGCCGCAGTTTCGCAACAGCACGATGACCGATCGACGACCGCTTCGCGTCACCGGCATTTCACGGTCCCTGTCACGTTGAGGTCATCCCTTCCGCGTCTACTTCGCGCGAATCCGACCAGGAGGGATCCGTGAAGGGATTTCTGCAGACTCTCGCGACACAGCGCATCGACGACCACCGCTACTACCACCACAGCACGATCAACCAGGCGCTGCACCTCGTCAGCGCCCTCTCCTTCCTGTGCGCCTACGCGCTGCTGTTCACCAACCCGGTGGCCGCCGCGCTGGTCGGGTGGCTGCTCGCGATGACGAGCCGCCAGGCCGGCCACTTCTTCTTCGAGCCGAAGGGCTACGACGAAGTCAACCAGGCGACGCACGAGTACAAGGAGGAGATCAAGGTCGGCTACAACCTGCGCCGCAAGGTGGTGCTGCTGTCGATCTGGGCGGCCTCGCCGCTGCTGCTGCTTGCCGACCCGACGCTGCTCGGGATCTTCGAGCCTGCCCAGTCGATGCGCGAGCGCATCGACCAGGTCGGCTGGATGTGGCTCGCGATCGGCGTGGCCGGCCTGCTGTTCCGGACCGTGCACCTGTTCCTCCTGCAGGGCGTGCAGGCGGGCCTCGCATGGATGACGAAGATCCTGACGGACCCGTTCCACGACATCAAGCTGTACTACCGCGCGCCGCTCCATCTGCTGCAGGGACGACTGATCGACCCGTCGCCGGATCATCAGCGCGGTTGAGCGCCGGCGTCACCCCCGTGGGCGACGAGAACTCGCGACGCCGCCCGGGTACGAGCGCGGCCAGGATCTCGCGCAGGACCGCGCGCTTGATCGCCTTGTTCGTCAGCCGGCCATCGTGCCACCACCAGCCGTCGGCCAGCATCCGCGCGCCGGCTCGGATTACACGCTCGACCACTTCATCGAAGTCCGCGTCGGTGTAGTCCAGGCTGAAGATGAGGCGACCGGTGCCGACCCAGCTCAGCGCGACTCCTTCGGCGCGGAGGTAGTACTGGAACATCCAGTTGTACCTGCCGGGCTGCACATAGAACATGGTCCAGATGCTGGAGAGGTTCGCGACGCGGACCGGCAGCCCGGCCCCGGCGAGCCGCTCGTTCATGCGTTCGGCGCGCGCGTTCCAGCGCTCGTCGAGCCCGGCATAGAGCGCGTGCACTTCCGGTGTGTCGAGACGTTCGAGGAAGACCTGCATCGCTCCCATCACATACGGATGGGAATTGAAGGTGCCGCGCGCGAAGCAGATGTCGGCGGGTCGGTCCTCGCGGTAGCGCTTCATCAGGTCCGCCCGGCCGCACAGGACGCCGACGGGAAGTCCGCCGCCGAGCGTCTTGCCGTAGGTGACCACGTCGGCGCGCACGCCGAAGTACTCCTGCGCGCCACCCGGAGCGAGGCGGAATCCGACGAACACCTCGTCGAAGATCAGGACGATGCCGCGCTCGCTGCAGACCGCGTGCAGCTCGCGCAGCCAGGCGGAATAGGCCGCGCGGTCGAAATGCGCGGCGCGCCCGCTGTCCACCAGCGCGGAGTCGGCCGGCGCGCCGGCGTTCGGATGCAGCGCCTGCAGCGGGTTGACGAGCACGCAGGCGATGTCGCGGCGGCTCCGCAACACGCGCAGCGAGTCCGCGTGCATGTCCTTCAGCGTGTAGGTGCGGCCCGGCGGCAGCGGATTGCCGACTCCGGGCTGCACGTCTTCCCACCAGCCGTGATAGGAACCGCAGAAGCGAACCAGATGCGACCGGCGCGTGTGATAGCGGGCCAGCCGGACCGCCTGCATGACGGCCTCGGTGCCGGACATGTGGAACGACACTTCGTCGAGCCCGGAGATCGCGCGCAGCCGCTCGACGTTCGAGGCCACGCACGGATGCAGCGCCCCGAGGACCGGCCCGAGGCCGCGGACCCTCGCCGCGCCCTCCTCGATGCACTCCTTGTAGAAGTCGTGGCCGAACAGGTTGACGCCGTACGAGCCGGTCAGGTCGAAGAATTCGTTCCCGTCGAGGTCGTAGACGCGGACGCCCTCGGACCGGGCGACGAAGGCGCCGATCGGCAGCGCGTTGCGGACGGCCTCCGCGTACTGGAACGGGACGCGGTACCGGCCGGTGAACTGCAGGTCCGAGATCCCCGGCGCGGCCGCGCGCGTGGCGGCGACCGAGCGGGCAAAGCGCGAGGCGAACTGCGCGGAGAGCCGGCCCAGCGCGCTGCGCCGCGTCGCCGCGACCTCACCCGGCGCGCCGTCCGAGTCGAAGAAACGGTCGCCCTCGTGCGCATAGAACGGGACCAGCCGCGCGACGCGGCGCGCGAGCCGCGAGTGGCCGGCCAGCGACCGATGCTTGGCGCGCGACAGCTGCAGGCGCCGCCAGGCGACGGGGGCGGCGATGACCAGCGAGACGAGGACGGCAACGGCGACGAGCGGCGAAGTGATCATCGTGACGATCCAGCGAGAGTGACAGCCGCTGGTTACCGGAGCGGGATGACAGCACCGTGAATCTCCGCACACTCGTCCAGGCGCTGGTGCGGAACGAACCACTCAACTTCGCGCTGACCAACCGCATTCCCCGGGCGACCCTGACGCGTTTCATGGGATGGTTCAGCCAGATCGAACAGCCGCTCGTGCGCGATGCGTCGATCGCCGCGTGGAAGCTGTTCGCGGACCTCGACCTGTCGGACGCGCGCAGGACCTCGTTCCGCAGCCTGCACGACTGCTTCACGCGCGAACTGAAGGAAGGCGCCCGCCCGGTGGATGCGAGCGCCGATGTCCTCGTCAGCCCCTGCGACGCCATCGTCGGCGCCTGCGGTGCGGTGGAAGGAGGGATGGCGCTGCAGGCGAAGGGCTCGCGCTACTCGCTGGAGGAACTTCTGGGCGACCCCGCGCTGGCGCAGCAGTTCGCCTCGGGGACCTACGTGACGCTGCGGCTCACGTCCAGCATGTACCACCGGTTCCACGCCCCGCACGACTGCCGTATTTCGCACGTGACGCACTTTCCCGGCGACGTCTGGAACGTTAACCCGCACACGCTTGCCCGCATCGAGCGCGTCTTCTGCAGAAACGAACGGGCGGTCATCCGCGCGCGCCTGGATCGCGGCGGCTGGCCGCTGGCGATTGTGCCCGTCGCCGCGGTGCTGGTCGCCAGCCTGCGATTGCACTTCATCGCGCCGCTGCTGCATCCGCGCCATCGCGGTCCGCACGAGTTCGACTGCGACGTGAATTTCGGGAAGGGGCACGAGATGGGCTGGTTCCAGCACGGCTCGACCATCCTCGTGTTTGCGCCGTGCGGCTTCCGGATCGCCGGCGGAATCCTGCCGGGCGCCACGGTGCGGATGGGACAGGCGTTGCTGCGTGTGCCGGCGG
>CAYGXL010000028.1:7903-21663 GCA_964353935.1 uncultured Burkholderiaceae bacterium
ATCCTGCCGGGCGCCACGGTGCGGATGGGACAGGCGTTGCTGCGTGTGCCGGCGGCCTGAGAGCGGCCGGACTCCTGGAGTTAAGCAGCCTTGGCCGTCTCCTGCTTCGGACTGACGATGCGCGACGCCGGGAACACGGCGGAGAACGTGCTGCCCTTTCCGACGTCGGACTCGATGTCGAGCCTGGCATCGTGACGCAGCAGCACGTGCTTGACGATCGCAAGACCGAGGCCGGTGCCGCCGGTCTCCCTGGAGCGGCTCTTGTCGACGCGGTAGAAACGCTCCGTGAGGCGCGAGATGTGCTCCGGCGCGACACCGATGCCGGTGTCCTGCACCTCGAAGCGTCCGTCACCGTCTTCGCGGCTCGACCAGGCGAGCGTGATGCGCCCGCCCTCAGGGGTGTAGCGGATCGCGTTCGACACCAGGTTGCCGAAAGCGCTGCGCAGTTCCTCGCGGTTTCCGCGCAGGAACGCCTTTGCCGGCCTGACCTCGACCCGGTGGCGCCCGCCCGAAAGAACCCGCGCTTCGTCGGCAACTTCGCTCATCAGCAGATGCACGTCGACGCTCTCCTCCACCAGCGAACTCTCGCTCGACTCCAGCCGCGACAGCGTGAGCAGGTCCTCGACCAGCCGCGACATCCGCTGCGCCTGCTCCTGCATGAGCTTCAGGTGGTGCTGGCGCGTCGCCTCGTCCTCCGGATGCGCGTCGATCAGCATCTCCATGAATCCGTTGACGACCGTGAGCGGGGTGCGCAGCTCGTGGGAGACGTTCGCGATGAAGTCGCGGCGCATCGCATCGACCTGTTCGCGCTGCGTGATGTCGCGCGATATCACCATCAGGCGGGTGCGCTCGACCTCGATGACGCGCAACTCCAACGCGATGTTCGGCCGCGCCATCGGCTGGAACTCCAGAGGCGTCTCGTACTGGCCGGACGTCAGGAAGCTGACGAACGCCGGATCGCGCACGAGGTTGGTGATCCGCATGCCGTGATCACCGGTCAGGGACACTCCGAGGTGCTGCTCCGCCACCGGGTTGCACCACTCGATCTGCAGGGACAGGTCGACGAGGACGATCCCTTCCGGCAGCGCGCTGATGGTCCGGCTGAACCGCTCCTCGTTGTCCTGGAGACGGCGCTCGTTCAACTCGGTCATGCGCCTGGCGCGATACAGCCGCGCGAAGACGTCCGCCCAGATGCCCCAGCCGTTCGGCAGGTCCTCGAGGCGCTGGTGCTCCAGCCAGCGGGCGAGCAGGCTCGAGTAGTACAGGTGCACGGAGAGGAGGATCCCGAGACCGATCACCTCGGCCCACAGGCCTGCTTTCGCGCCGAACAACCAGCCGATGCCAACTGCGAGGGCCGTCAATACCACGACGCGCGCGAAGGCCGGCGCCAGGATCGCGAGACGGTCGGGTGACTGGCCTGACATTGCGTCGCTACTTTTCGGCGCGCAGGGACAGTCGGTATCCGAGCCCGCGGACGGTCTGGACCAGGTGCTGGAGCCCGTGCGGGGCGAGTGCCTTGCGCAGACGCAGCATGTGCACGTCGACGGTGCGTTCCTCGATGAACACGTGGTCGCCCCACACGCCGTCGAGCAGCTGCGCGCGGGTGAACACTCGATCGGGCTGTGCCATGAAGAACGTCAGCAGCTTGAACTCGGCCAGCCCCATCTTGACCGGTCCGCCTGCCGCGGTCAGCTCGTGCCGCGCCGAGTCCAGCTTCAACGGCCCGTATTCGAGGACCTCGCCTGCAAGCTGCGGGGCGCGACGACGGAAGACCGCGCGTATCCGCGAGACGAGCTCGCGCGGGGAGAACGGCTTGACGACATAGTCGTCCGCACCGGCGTCCAGTCCCGCCACCTTGTCGGCCTCGTTGCCCTTGGCCGTCAGCATGATCACCGGCAGCCCCTTGGTCCGTTCCTGGCCGCGCAGCTCACGGAGGAAGTCGATGCCGGGCCGGTCGGGCAGCATCCAGTCGAGCAACACGAGGTCGGGCAGCGCCCCGGCCACCGCGTCGCGTGCCGACCTCACGCTGTCGGAGCGCCGCACCTCGAAGCCGCTGGTGCGGCACGCGTAGGCGACGAGTTCCTGGATCGAGGGTTCGTCTTCGACTACGAGAATCGTTGCCGACATCTATCCCCGCGCCAGTGCGCGTTCGACCTCATCCGGCGTCATGTGCCGCATGTCGACGCCCTGCGAGATGAAGATGATGAACTCGGCGATGTTCTTCGCATGGTCGCCGATGCGCTCGATCGCCTTGGCGGCCCAGACAATGTCGAGCGAGGAGGAAATCGTGCGCGGATCTTCCATCATGAACGTTATCAGCTGGCGCAGGATCGCGCGGAAGCGGTCGTCCACGCCCCGGTCGTCCTTGATGATCGATGCGGCGGCCGCCACGTCCATGCGGGCGAAGGCGTCCAGGGTCCGACGCAGCATCGACACGGCGATCTCCCCCAAGTGCTGAACGTCGGGTACCCGGTGCATCCTCGTGCCGGCGCCCTTCTCGTGCAGCCACTTCACGGCGCGAGCGATCTTGGTCGCTTCGTCCCCGATGCGCTCGATGTCCACGATCGCCTTGGCGGTGCCGATGATCATCCGCAGGTCGCCCGCGGTCGGCTGCCTGCGCGCGATCACGTGGATCACCATCTGGTCGAGTTCGAGCTCGAGTTCGTTCACCCGGCGGTCGGCATCGATCGCCTGCTGAGCGAGCTCGAGGTCGCCCTTCTCGAATGCCGCGAGAGCGGTCCTCACCTGGGACTCGACCAGCCCGCCCATGTGCAGGACGCGAGAGCGAATCGCCTCGAGTTCCTCGTCGTACTTCCGCATCGAATGGTCGCCGCTCACCATCTTGTCCCCGCTCAGCCGAATCGGCCGGTGATGTAATCCTCGGTTTCCTTGCGCGCCGGCTTGACGAAGATCTGGTCGGTGTCGCCGAACTCGATCATTTCGCCAAGATACATGTACGCCGTGTAGTCCGACACGCGCGCGGCCTGCTGCATGTTGTGGGTGACGATCGCCACCGTGTAGTCGTGCTTCAGTTCGTCGATCAGTTCCTCGATCTTCGCCGTGGAGATCGGGTCGAGCGCCGAGCACGGCTCGTCGAACAGGATGATCTCGGGCTTCACCGCGATGCCGCGCGCGATGCACAGCCGCTGCTGCTGGCCCCCCGAGAGGCTGGTGCCGCTCTGTCCGAGCTTGTCCTTCGCCTCGTTCCACAGCGCCGCCTTCTTCAGCGCCCACTCCACGCGGTCGTCCATGGCCGAGCGCGATAGGCGCTCGAACAGGCGCACGCCGAACGCGATGTTGTCGTAGATCGACATCGGGAACGGCGTCGGCTTCTGGAAGATCATGCCGATCTTGGCACGGACCAGCGCGACGTCCTCCTTGCTGGTCAGGATGTTCTCGCCGTCGACCTTGACCTCGCCTTCGGCGCGCTGCTCGGGGTAGAGCTCGAACATCCGGTTGAACACGCGCAACAGCGTGGACTTGCCGCACCCGGACGGTCCGATGAAGGCCGTGACCTTCTTCTCCGGGATGCGCAGCGTGATGGACTTCAGCGCCTGGAACTTGCCGTAGTAGAAGTTCAGGTTCTGCACATCCATCTTGATGCGCTCGTTGGCGAGGCTCGTCGTCTGGGAAGCTTTTTCCATCGGAGATCCCGTCAGTTCTTTTGCCGGAACAGCACGCGCGCGAGGATGTTCAACGCGAGCACGCCGAGGGTGATCAGGAAGACGCCCGCCCACGCCAGCTCCTGCCAGTTGCTGAACGGGCTCATGGCGAACTTGAAGATGGTGACCGGCAGGTTGGCCATCGGCTGCCCGAGATCCAGGCTGAAGAACTGGTTGGACAGCGCCGTGAAGAGCAGCGGCGCCGTCTCGCCTGCGATCCGCGCCAGTGCCAGCAGCACGCCGGTGACGACGCCCGCGCGCGCGGCCTTCAAGGTGACGCGCATGATCATCACCCACTTGGGCGCGCCAAGCGCCACCGCGGCCTCGCGCAACGTGTCCGGGATCAGCGCCAGCATGTTCTCGGTCGTTCGCACGACCACCGGCACCACGATGAGCGCCAGCGCCAGCACGCCCGCGTAGCCCGAGAACGTGCGGGTCTGGGCGACGACGATCGCGTACACGAACAGGCCGATGACGATCGACGGCGCCGAAAGGAGAATGTCGTTGATGAAGCGCGTCACCAGGCCCAGCCACCCGCGGCGGCCGTACTCGGCGAGGTAGATGCCGGCCAGGATCCCCACCGGGGTCGCGAGCGCGGTGGCCGCCGTGACCATGATCAGGGATCCGACGATGGCGTTTGCCAGCCCGCCTTCCTCGGCGTTCGGTGGCGGAGTGGACTCGGTAAAGGTGGCAAAGGCCAGGCCCTTGACGCCGAGCAGCAGCGTGTCCCACAGGATCCAGATCAGCCAGACGAGGCCGAAGGCCATCGCCGCCAGCGAAAGCGCCAGTGCAATCGCGTTGATGAGCTTGCGCCGGCGATGCAGCGGCAACCGGTAATCGGCGCGGTCGGGCGGGACGGCCGTCGTGCTCATGTGCCCTTGCCCTCCCCGCGCTGCAGTTGCATCAGCAGCAGTTTCGACAGTGCGAGGACGATGAACGTGATCAGGAACAGGACCAGGCCGAGATAGATCAGCGAAGCCTCGTGCAGGCCCGGCGTTGCCTCGGCGAACTCATTGGCGAGCGCCGACGTGATCGAGTTCGCGGCTTCGAACAGCGAAAGCGAATCGAGCTGGTTGAAGTTGCCGATGACGAAGGTGACGGCCATCGTTTCGCCCAGCGCGCGGCCGAGCCCGAGCATGATGCCGCCGATGACGCCGGCCTTGGTGTACGGAAGGACCACGCGCGACACCACTTCCCAGGTCGTCGAACCCAATCCGTACGCCGACTCCTTGAGCAGGGCCGGTGTGACCTCGAAGACGTCGCGCATCACGGCCGCGATGAAAGGGATGATCATGATGGCGAGGATGATCCCGGCGGACAGGATGCCGATGCCGACGGGGGCGCCCGAGAAGAGCGCGCCGAGCACCGGCACGTCGCCGAAGGCGCGTTGCAGCGGCTGCTGAACGTAAGTCGCCAGCAGCGGCGAGAACACCAGCAGGCCCCACATGCCGTAGACGATCGACGGAATCGCCGCCAGCAGTTCGATCGCGGTCCCGAGAGGCCGCTTGAGCCACCGCGGGGACAGTTCGGTGAGGAACAGCGCGATGCCGAAACTGACCGGGACAGCGATGATCAACGCGATGATCGACGTGGCCACGGTTCCGTAGATCATCACCAGGCCGCCGAACTTTTCCTGCACGGGATCCCACTCGGAGGTCCAGAGGAAGGACAGGCCGAAGTGGCTGATCGACGGCCAGGCGCCGACGAACAGCGAAATGATGATGCCGAGCAGCATCAGGAGCGTCAGGATCGCCGCCGCCCGCGTCAGGACGCCGAAGACGACATCTCCCAGCGTCCCCGCCTTTCGCACAGACGGTTGCTCGGGCATCTGCATCGTGGCGTTTTCGTGGCGGGTGGACGAGGTGGAAAGTGTAGCGTCCAACGGGCGCCTCCCCGGCGTACGCGCCCTCAATGGGAGCGCGAGTGTGGCTCTAACCCGCAGGCCCGGGCTTGTGGGCCCGGGCCTTGCTGGTTGCTTACTTGAAGCCGACCGGCTTGCCGGAACCGTCCGCGATCTTGCCCCACTGCTGGCGAATCATGTCCTCGACCGCCTGCGGCAGCGGAACGTAATCGAGTTCGTCCGACATCTTGTCGCCGTTGGCAAAGGCCCAGTCGAAGAAGCGCAGGGCCTGTGTGGCCTGCTGCGGCTTGTCCTGCTTCGAGTGCATCATGATGAACGTCGCGCCGGTGATCGGCCACGCGTCCTTGCCGGGCTGGTTCGTCAGGATCTGATAGAAGGACCGATTCCAGTCCGCGCCGGCCGCGGCCGCCTTGAACGAGGTGTCCTCAGGCGCGACGAAGTTGCCGCTCGAGTTCTGCATCAGGGCATACGCGAGCTTGTTCTGCTTGGCGTAGGCGTACTCGACGTAGCCGATCGAATTCGGCAGGCGCTGTACGAAGGCCGAGACGCCCTCGTTGCCCTTGCCGCCCGCGCCAGTCGGCCAGTTGACCGCGGTGCCTTCGCCGACTTTCGCCTTCCACTCCGGGTTCACCTTCGAGAGGTAATTGGTGAAGATGAACGTCGTGCCCGAACCGTCGGCCCGGCGCACCACGGCGATCTGCGCGTCGGGCAGCTTCAGGCCCGGGTTCAGCGCGACGATCGCCGGATCGTTCCACTTCGTGATCTTGCCGAGATAGATGTCCCCGAGGACGGGACCGGTCAGGCGCAGCTGGCGCGTGTCGATGCCGGCGACGTTGAGCACCGGCACGACGCCGCCGATCACCGTCGGAAACTGCGTCAGGCCGTCCTTGGCCAGTTCCTCGTCGGTCAGGGGCATGTCGGACGCGCCGAAGTCGACGGTCTTGCCGCGGATCTGGCGCAGCCCGGCGCCGGAGCCCACGGACTGGTAGTTGACGCGAACGCCGGTCGCCTTGTTGTAGGCATCGGCCCACTTGGCGTATAGCGGCGCCGGGAAGGTCGCGCCCGCACCCGTGACCTGTTGAGCAAGCGCGCTCGTGGCGGTCGCGGCGACCAGCAGGCCGGCGAACGCGGTCTTCAAACCGATGATCTTCATGGCATGCACCTCTCGAGTCATGACGCAAAAGTTTTGAACGAGGCGAGTGTAGGAACGGGATATGACCATTCGGTTACACGCAGACCGAAAGAACCCTCGAATGCCGGCCACAGCGCACTCCGTCCAGGGCGCCGTGTCACGGACCTGTCACACCCGCCGCCTAGTGTGCCTGCGGAGCACAGGGGTTCACCTTCTGCCGTGTCGGCCGCCAATCCGGATACCTACCTCAATCGCGAGTTGTCGTTGCTCGCGTTCAACGAGCGCGTGCTCGCCATGGCCACGCGCGAGGACGTTCCCCTGGCCGAACGACTGCGCTACATCTGCATCGTCTCTTCCAACCTGGACGAGTTCTTCGAGGTACGGCTGTCCGACCTGACCGAGGAGGTCCGGACGGAACGGACCGGGCCATCGGCGAACCTCTACCGCAGCATACTGGCGCGCGCGCACCGCCTCGTGCGCAGGCAGTACGGGCTGTTCAACGAAGTCATCACTCCGGCGCTCGAGGAGCGCGGCGTCGTCATCGTCAACCATGCGCAGCGGTCGCCGGAGCAGCGGGAGTGGGTAAGCGAGTACGTGCAACGCGAAGTGCGTCCACTGCTCTCGCCGATCGGGCTCGACCCGTCGCATCCGTTTCCGCAGGTCCTCAACAAGTCGCTCAACTTCATCTTGCAGCTGGAGGGCAAGGACGCATTTGGTCGTCCGTCCGCCACGGCGATCCTGAAGGTGCCACGCGTCCTTCCGCGCGTGATTCCCGTGCCGGACGTGCTTGCCGGTGGCAGGACGGCATTCGTGCTGCTCACGTCGGCGATACGCGCGCACCTGCAGGACCTGTTTCCGGGCCGCGAGGTCACGGGGTTTTCGCAGTTCCGTGTGACGCGCGACTCGGATCTGACTGTCGACGAACAGGAAGTGCGCAACCTGCGCCAGGCGATGCGAATGGAGCTGACGCAACGCCACTTCGGCAATGCGGTTCGCCTCGAAGTGCGGCAGACCTGTCCTCAACCGCTGCAGCAACTGCTGCGAGACCAGTTCCAGTTGCCGGAGGAGGCCGTGTTCCGCGTCGACGGTCCGGTCAACCTCGTTCGGCTTAACCAGCTGGTCGATCACCTGACGCAAGCCGAACTGCGCTGGCCCCCATTCCTGCCCGCATGGCCCGCCAGGCTTCCACGCGGCGCCGACATCTTTTCGGTGCTGAAGCAGGGCGACCTGCTGCTGCATCACCCCTACGAGAGCTTCGAGCCGGTGACCGAGTTCCTGCGACAGGCGGGGACCGATCCGGCGGTCGCGGCGATCCGGATGACGCTGTACCGGACCGGCATCAGTTCCACGGTTGTCGATCTGCTGGAGGAAGCCGCCCGCCACGGCAAGGAAGTCACGGCGGTGGTCGAGCTGAAGGCCCTCTTCGACGAGGAAGCGAACATCAACCTCGCCGAGCGCCTCGAAGCCGTTGGTGCGCAGGTCGTGTATGGCGTCATGGGGCTGAAGACGCACGGCAAGGCAACACAGGTGCTGCGCCGGGAAACGGTGGAAGGCCGGCCTGCGCTCGTGCCGTATGTCCATCTCGGGACGGGCAATTACCACTCGATCACGGCGAAGCTGTACACCGACTTCGGGATGCTGACCGCCAATCCGGAGATCTGCGCGGACGTGGACAAGGTGTTCATGCACCTGACAAGCCTGACGAAGGTCGAGCGCCTGAAGCACCTGTGGCTGGCGCCGTTCACCCTCCACCGCAACCTGCTCAAGGCGCTCGGCAACGAGGTCGCCGCCGCTGCGGCCGGCAAGCCGGCGCGGGTCATCGCGAAGATGAACTCGCTGACGGACGAAGCGACGATCGACGCGCTGTATGCGGCATCGCAGGCCGGAGTCAGGATCGACCTCGTCGTTCGCGGCGCGTGCGCGCTGCGTCCCGGGGTGAAAGGCCTCTCGGAAAGCATCAGGGTCCGCTCCATCGTCGGCCGGTTCCTCGAGCATCACCGGATCTACTACTTCGAGAACGGCGGCGATCCGCTCGTGTACCTGTCGAGCGCCGATTGGATGGGACGCAACCTGTTCCGCCGCATCGAGATCACCTGGCCCGTGCTGGATCCGAAGCTCGCGAAGCGCGTCCTCGCCGAAGGACTCAGGCCATACCTCGACGACACGATGGAAGCGTGGACACTCGGCGCGGATGGCCGGTACCGCGCGCCGCGGCGGCCAAGGCAGGGCAGTTGCGCGCAGCATCGTCTGCTCGCCGAGCTCGCCGAGAGCGTGGGAGCCGGCTGATGGACATCGTGCTGTGGCGTCACGCCGAAGCAGAGTCGGGCGAGCCCGATGAGGGACGCAAGTTGACACCGAAGGGCGAGAAGCAGGCAAGGCGTGTCGCCGAATGGCTGCACAACCGTCTCCCCGACACCGCGAAGATCCTGTCGAGTCCCGCCAAGCGCGCTCAGCAGACGGCGCAGGCCCTCGCCGAGGTGTCCCATCGCAAGATCAAGACCCTCGATGCGCTGGCGCCAGACGCAACCGTCGACCAGATACTGGACGCCGTTGGATGGACCGCCGGCAAGGGAACGCTCGTGGCAGTCGGCCACCAGCCGACGTTGGGGCGCGTCGCCAGTCGCCTGCTCGCAGGCAAGGAACGCGACTGGCCCATCAAGAAGGGAGCCGTCATCTGGATCAGTCATCGCGAGTCCAACGGTGACGCCGAGCCGATCCTGCGCGCGGCGATCGGACCGGAGCTGGCCTGAGGCCGCGAGGCGCGGTCACACGAAGTGTCGCGTCTGTCATGCGTCTGTCACTCGGGCGCTTTAGCGTTTCACTGTTCCGCGGCCTGGACTCCCCTCGGGCCGCCGTCTTGCAAGAGGAGAAGAGATGAATCGCCGAGCGTTGCTGCTCAGTCTGCTGTCAGTGTCCCTGGTGGGTTGCGCCTCGATGCAGCCGCAAACCGTGACCCAGGTCATCGCGTCGGATCCCAACCTGTCGACCCTCAGCGGGTTGATCAAGCAGGCCGAACTGTCCGAGACCCTGGCCGGTGCCGGGCCCTTCACGGTGTTCGCTCCCACCAACGAGGCGTTCAAGGCGGTACCGGCGAAAACGATGGGCGAACTGGCCGCGAACAAGGACCTGCTGAGGAGCGTGCTGACCTTCCACGTCTTGCCGATGAGCCTGAAGACAGCTGACGTCAAGCCGGGCAACGTGAAGACGGTCAATGGCGCGAACCTGCCGCTCGCCCGCGCGGGAACCTTCGTCACCGTCGAAGAAGCGATGGTGACCGGCGCCGACAAGCAGGCAAGCAACGGCGTGGTCCAGGTCATCGATCGCGTGCTCTTGCCGCCCAAACGCTGACCGGCAAGCCTCTCAAACCGGGGCTGTTGCCCGGAGCAGCAGTGTTTCCAGTGCGCCGGTGACGTGTCATGAACGTGTCACCGGCGCGTCATCACTCGACGGCCGGCAACGTGGGAAGATGGCGCATCAGTTCTTCTACTGAATCCACATGAACGCCATCAAGCAGGTCCGCAAGTACCTGGAGCAGCACCCCACCCGCAAGTCGTCGTACTTCCTGGCCAACCTCGTCGAGGCCCTTGGTGAGGAGCGCGAGATCCCTCTGCGCGACCTCTACGAGCTCGACCACGAGGCCTTCGAACTGGCCATCGAGCTGATCAAGGACTGGCGACTCGATCGCTACTACGCCGCTCGCATCAAGTTGTTCGACCTCGTGCTGGCGGGGCTGCCCGGCCGCGACAAGCAGCGCGACGACGAGAAGCCTTCCTCGAGCTGACGTGACCGTTGCCGGACCTCGCGACACGGTTCGGCCCTGCAAGTCATCGTTCCCCGCACACCGGCGGCAGTCCCCAGGCCGCTTCATGCTGGTGTCATGCACTGCTCATACGGTGTCGGAGTTCCGTCACCGCGAGACCGATGCATGGAAGAGGGACGACTGCCGCCTTCCGAATTGCCGCCGCTGATCCGCGGCTACCTGCGAGCAGGTGCCCGCGTGTGCGGTGTGCCGGCATGGGACCCTCAGTTCGGTCCCGCCGATTTCCCCATGCTTGTCGCCGTCGACAGCGTCAATCGGCGCTTCGCGCGACACTTCGACTTGTCGCCGGACCACGCCGCCTGATCGACACCGGCCGTCGGAGCGCCATGTCGGACACGAACACCGAGATCGAACTGAAGCTCGCCCTTGTCAAGGGCAGCCTCGCACGGACCCGCCGCGCGATCGGCGACGTCCATCTCGAGAAGACGGACATCGAGGACGTCTACTTCGACACTCCGGACGCCAGCCTGCGCCGGCGCGGCCTCGTGCTCCGGCTGCGGCGCGACGGCGATCGGTGGCTGCAGACGCTGAAGGCCGCGAGCACCGGACACAGCGTCGTCCCGGTTCGCGGGGAATGGGAAGTCGCCCTGCCCGCGCGCAAGTCCGCGTCCGCGCCCGCGCTCGACCTCGAGCGCTTCGAGATCACGCCTCTCCGAGTGCTGCTGCGGGCCGGCCTCGAAGCCGACACGCTCGTGCCGGTGTTCCGTACCCGGATCACGCGGCAACGAGGAATCCTGGTGCACGGCACCTCGCAGATCGAAGTTGCGCTGGATCGCGGCGAACTGCGCGCGCGCGTGGAGGGCCGAAAGCGACGCCAGCCGGTGGCCGAAGTGGAACTGGAGCTGAAGTCAGGACGCCCGCAGGACCTGCTCGACGTGGGCAGCGCGCTGGTGAAGCAGGGACACGGCGTGACCCTCGTTCCCGCCCTGCGCAGCAAGGCGGAGCGCGGCTACGGCCTCGCCGCGCGCGACGGCCTGGGGGCGGCGCGCGCCTCGGCCGGCGGATTCGCCGAGCGGCTTCGCGCGGAGATGCCGTCCGCACAGGCGCTGAGGGAAGTCATCCGGCACGGCCTCGCGCTGATCGTCTCGAACGCCGATGCGCTGCGCGGCGATCCCGCCAGCGAGCACGTCCACCAGGCGCGCGTTGCGCTGCGGCGCATGCGCTCCGCGATCCGCTCGTTCGATCCGTACGGCGAGGACTTTCCCGCACGGCTGGGCAAGGGACTGCACTGGCTCGCGCAGACGCTCGGAGCGACGCGCGACTGGGACGTCGTCGTCGAGCAGACCTTGCCCGCAGTCCTGTCGTCGGCGCCGGTGGACAACGCGGACCAGCGACACCTGCAACGCGCCGCGCGGCGCGGGCAGGCGCGGGCGACAAAGCAGGCCATCGCCGCGGTCAGCTCGCGGCGCTATGCCCGGATCGTGCTCCGGATCGCGCGCTGGTCGATGGAAGACGCGGCCGCGGCAACGAGCGGCGTCGGCGAGACGGCCGCGCCCCTGCTGGAACAGGCGGCCGACCGGCTCTTCAAGGATGCTCGCTCGTTCAGCCGCCTCGGCCAGGAAAAGCGACACCGGGTGCGCATCCACGCCAAGCGGCTGCGCTACGCCCTCGACCTGCTCGCGCCTTCGCTCCCGGGCCGCGGGGCCGCCGACTACATCGAAGCGCTGGCCGCGCTGCAGGACACCCTGGGCGAGTTGAACGACGCGTCGGTGGCGCTCGCTCGCCTGGCCGACGCACTCGACGACCCGGGCTCGAGCAAGGTACTGAATGACTGGTTCAGCCGCATTCAACCGGGTCTCGTCACCCGCGCGGCGCTGCAGTTGAACGCGCTCGATCGCCGGCCGCGTCCTTGGTCGATCGTCTAGCCGGTCGGCCGATGCGATGCTCGTCCTGATCAACCTGGACCGTGCCGTCGCACGCCGCGCTTCGATGGAAGCGCAGTTGAAGGCAGCGGGCCTGGCGGCGGAACGCGTCGGGATCGACCTGCGCGGCGTTGCCCGCGCTCGCGCGCGGGAGATGGCACGGCTTGCGTTCCCGGCGTTCCGTTTCGGTGGCCTGCTGAGCGGCCCCGAGATCGGATGCTGGCTGTCGCACCTGACGGCCTGGCACCGCGCGGTGGACGCCCGCGCGCCGGCCTGCACGGTCATCGAGGACGACCTGGTCCTGCAGCCGCACTTCGCCGAAGCGCATCGGTGGCTCACGCGCGCGGCGCTGCACGACATCGCTTACCTCGGCACGTCGTCGCGCAACATCTCGATGCGCCGTCCGGAGCCGTGCGGGCCGTTCCAGCTCCATCGGCCGATCGGAGGCATCCTCAACACGTGGGGTTATGTCGTACGCACCGAGTTCGCGGCGCGCTTCCTCGCCGCCGGCGGCCCGGTCACGCGTCCGATCGATCACGTCATCGGCGGCGGCTCGCGCCGCTGCCGGCCCGACATCGCCGTGCTGCTCCCGCCCGCGGTCAGTGAGAACGTGATGGTCGCGAGCGCGTCCCAGATCGCGCCGTTCACCGGCCGTCCCGACCGGGCGGTCATCGTCGAGGAACTGCGGCGCAAATTCCTGTCGAGCCGTCTCGGCGACGCGTACTACGCCGCCATGACTCGCCTGTTCTGACCGGTCGATCCCGGCCCGGGTACCGCCGCGGCAAGTCGGTCTCCACGGAGCCGATCCTTCGCATCGCGAAATGCATCGAGCCTGCTCGTCTCGCAATGTGGCATGCCCGAGGAGCGCCTTGACGCAAGTCATGGAGCCCTCGCTCGAGGTCACGGATTCGTCATCAAACCGAGCGGGGCCGTGTGGGAGACTGCCCATCCAACGGACGCGGGGAACGCAAAAGTGAAAGCCATTCACGACATTCGTCGCTATCTGAACGACCACTCCGACTCACCTTCCGCGCAAGTCCTCTCTCGCCTGCCGGCGACGCTGTCGAAGGAAGAGTCGCTGGCGCTGAGCGAGTTGTACGCGCTGGACTGGGAGTCCTTCGAACTCGCGATCGAACTGATGCGCGACTGGCGCATCGACCGTTACTACGCCGACCGCACGAACCTGTTCACTGCGCCTTTGAAGCAGCCGGCGCGCAGCCCCCACCTCGAGACCGCGGAGTAGCGGCAGCTTGCACGCGCGAATGCGCGGCAGTGCCGCGCGTTCGCACGCGCCCGCTGCGAGGCTCGCGGTGTCGTACTGACCGGCGGCCGCTGGATCGAAAGTCTCCGCGCATCACGCATCCAGGAAAAAAGCGGGGGGCTTTCGCCCCCCGAACCCAGGAAGACACGAAGTACTCGTTGC
>CAYGXL010000029.1:0-18097 GCA_964353935.1 uncultured Burkholderiaceae bacterium
ACGCGCGGCCGCCGATGCAGCCTCACCGCCGAGACAACGCGTCCGGGTCCCCGCGACCCCCACGTCGTCGTGCGCCGCTGCCGGCCATCACCTTTCCCGAGGAACTGCCCGTCTCCGGTCGCCGCGAGGACATCGCGCGCGCGATCGAATCGCACCAGGTCGTCATCGTCAGCGGCGAGACGGGCTCGGGCAAGACGACCCAGCTGCCGAAGATCTGCCTCGCCATCGGCCGCGGCGAGCGCGGCCTGATCGGGCACACCCAGCCGCGCCGCCTCGCCGCCTCCACGATCGCCCGCCGCATTGCGCAGGAGCTCGGCACGCCGCCGGGCGAGGTCGTCGGCTACAAGGTGCGGTTCACCGACCACACCCGGCCCGGCGCGTCGATCAAGCTGATGACCGACGGCATCCTGCTCGCCGAGACGCAGGGCGACCCGCTGCTGAAGGCGTACGACACGCTGATCATCGACGAGGCGCACGAGCGGTCGCTGAACATCGACTTCCTGCTCGGGTACCTCCGGCAGCTGCTGCCGCGGCGGCCCGACCTGAAGGTGATCATCACGTCGGCGACGATCGACGCCGAGCGCTTCGCGAAGCACTTCGGCGGGGCCGAGGGGCCGGCGCCGGTCATCGAGGTTTCGGGCCGGCTCTATCCGGTCGAGCTCCGGTACCGGCCGGTCCGGGACGAGGATGACGCCGACGACCGCACGCTGATGGACGGCATCGTCGACGCGGTGGACGAACTGGCCGGCGTCGGGCGCGGCGATGTACTGGTGTTCCTGCCGGGCGAGCGCGAGATCCGCGAAGCGGCCGAGGCGCTGCGAAAGCACCATCCACCCGCCACCGAGATCCTGCCGCTGTTCGCGCGGCTGTCGGTCGAGGACCAGGAGCGGGTGTTCCGGCCGGGCGGCGGGCGGCGGATCGTGCTGGCGACCAACGTGGCCGAGACCTCGCTGACGGTGCCCGGCATCCGCTACGTGGTCGACACCGGCATGGCGCGCGTCAAGCGCTACTCCTATCGCAACAAGGTCGAGCAGTTGCAGGTCGAACCGGTCTCGCAGGCCGCGGCGAACCAGCGCGCCGGCCGTTGCGGCCGCGTGGCCGACGGCGTCTGCATCCGGCTCTACGGCGAGGACGACTTCGCGAAGCGGCCGCGCTTCACCGATCCCGAGGTGCTGCGCTCGTCGCTCGCGAGCGTGATCCTGCGCATGAAGTCGCTCGGCCTCGGCGACGTCGGCGAGTTCCCGTTCGTCGAGCCGCCGCCGGGCCGTGCGATCGCCGACGGCTACCAGCTGCTTGCCGAGCTGAACGCGGTCGACGACCGCAACGAGCTCACCGCGACCGGCCGCGAGCTGGCGAAGCTGCCGCTCGACCCGCGCATCGGACGCATGCTGCTGGCCGCGCGCGACCAGCAGTGCCTCGCCGAGATGCTCGTCATCGCGTCGGCGCTGTCGGTGCAGGATCCGCGCGAGCGCCCGCTCGAGGCGCAGGAGGCGGCCGATCAGGCGCACCGCCGGCTCGCCGACGACAAGAGCGACTTCCAGTCGCTGGTGAAGCTGTGGAACTTCGTTCACGAGAAGATCGAGCACAAGAAGTCGAACCGCAAGCTCACCGACGACCTGAAGAGCCACTTCCTCAGCCCGCGCCGCGTGCGCGAGTGGATCGACGTCCACGGCCAGCTCGCCGCGATCGCGCGCGAGCAGGGCTGGCGCGTCGATACGGCGCCGGCGACGTTCGAGCAACTGCACCTCGCGCTGCTCGCCGGCCTGCTGGGCAACGTCGGCACGCGCATCCTCGACGCCGACCGCGGCGAGCCGCCGTACGCCGGCGCGCGCGGAATTAAGTTCCACGTCTGGCCGGGCTCGCCGCTGCTGAAGAAGGCGGGTCGGTGGGTGATGGCCGCCGAGCTCGTCGAGACGTCGCGCCTGTTCGCGCGGACCATCGCGAACATCGAGCCCGGGTGGCTCGAGCGCGTCGGCGCGCACCTGCTGAAGAAGGCCCACACCGATCCGCACTGGGAGAAGAAGGCCGGGCAGGTGATGGCGTTCGAGCGCGCGACGCTGTATGGCCTCGTCGTCTACGCGCAGCGCCGCGTGCCGTACGGGCCGATGAACCCGGAGCACGCGCGCGAGATCCTCCTGCGCGAGGCGCTCGTCGAGGGCGAACTGGACACACGCGCACCGTTCTTCGCGCACAACCAGCGCCTGGTGCGCGAGATCCGCGAGCTCGAACACAAGACGCGGCGGCTCGACGTGCTGGTCGACGACGAGCTGATCTTCGCGTTCTACGACCAGCTGGTGCCGGCCGACGTCCACACGTCCGCGCAGTTCGAGAAGTGGCGCGCGGCCGCGGAGCGCGAGCAGCCGAAGCGGCTCTTCCTGTCGCGCGACGACCTGATGCGGCACGAGGCCGCCGGCGTGACGACCGATCTCTTCCCCAAGCAGGTGGAGATGCGCGGCGTCACGATGGCGCTGACGTATCACTTCGAGCCCGGCTCCCCGCGCGACGGTGTGACGCTGACCGTGCCGCTCTACGCGCTGAACCAGATCGATCCGGTCCGCTGCGAGTGGCTGGTCCCGGGGATGCTCAGGGAGAAGGCGCACCTGCTGCTGAAGTCGCTGCCGCAGAAGCTGCGTCGCCATCTCGTCCCGGTCCCCGAGTACGCCGCCGGCTTCGTGGAGCGGATCGGCGAGCGGACGGGCGCGCCGCCGCTGGTCGACGCGCTGCTCGCCGACATCCGCGCGGAGCGCAGCCTCGTTGCGCAGCCCGCGGACTTCAAGCTCGAAACACTGCCGGCGCACCTGCTGATGAACTTCAAGGTCGTCGACGAGCACGGCCGTCAGCTCGGCATGGGACGCAACCTCGCGCAGTTGCGCGCGGAACTGGGCGCGCAGGCGCAGAAGGACTTCCAGCAGCTCGCGCAGAAGGATGCGGAGGTCGCCGAGGGTCTCGCCGACGAGATCACCGACTGGGACTTCGGCGAACTGCCCGAGCTGCTCGAGATCCGCCGCGGCGGCCAGTCGCTCGTGGGCTACCCGGCGCTGGTCGATCACGACGCGCACTGCGCGGTCGAAGTCTTCGACGAGCCCGACGAGGCGCTGGGCCAGCATCGCGAAGGACTGCGCCGGCTGTTCCGGTTGCAGCTGAAGGAACAGGTCAAGTACCTGGAGAAGAGCCTGTCGACGCTGCAGACGACGCAGATCCAGGCCGCGACGGTGCCGGCGCTCGCGCACGCGTGGGACAGCTTCGAGGACCTGCGCGACCAGGTCGTCACCGCGGCGCTCGACCGCACCTGCCTCGTCGAGCCGTGGCCCAAGGACCGCGCAGGCTTCGTGGCGCGCAAGGACGAGGCGCGCGGCAAGCTGACGCTGATCGCGCAGGAGATCGCGCGGCTGCTGGCGACGATCGTGCAGGAAGCCGCGCCGCTCGCGCGCAGGCTCAACGGCCTGAAGGCGTTCCCCGCGGTCGTCGCCGACATCGAGCAGCAGCTGGGTCGTCTCTTCGGGCGGCGCTTCATCGTGACCACGCCGGCGCGCGCGCTCGCACACTACCCGCGCTACCTGAAGGCGATCGCGGCGCGGCTCGACAAGCTGAAGAGCGACCCCGCGCGGGACACCGCGCGGATGAACGAGATCGCCGTGCTGCAGGCCCCGTACCTGCGCGAGCTCGCCGCGCGCAAGGGCGTGGCCGACGCGCGGCTCGACGAGTTCCGCTGGCTGCTGGAAGAGCTGCGCGTGTCGCTTTTCGCTCAGGAACTGCGCACGCCGATGCCGGTCAGCGTCAAGCGGCTGCAGAAGGTGTGGGATAGCGTGAGCCGCTGACGCCCCGCCTCGCGAACTCCTGCGGTGTTGCGAGTACGGGTTCGAGCGGTGGTGTGAAGGTCCAGCCGGTTGTTGCGGGCGATGAAGCCTGCTGCGGAGCCAATTGCGCGCCGAGCGCGCTGCGGGGCGCCTCGACTCCGCGCGACGCGCGGCGGGCGACACTGGGTCAAGGTCACTTCTCGCGGGCCGGCAGCTTTCGGAGTGAGCTCTTGCGGTTCCGCCGGTCGTGCCTTCCGTCCTGCTCTGGTCTCGGCCCGCCGCAACGGCTGGACTGCTACACCGCCGCACGGCGTCGCGCTGCGCGAGCAACTGTGTCGTTCGTGAAGTTTTTCGCGGGTGTCTGGAGCGAGGCTTGCTCGCTGTCATGCGAAGCGACCCGTCAATCGTCACATCTAGGCCGAGGAGAGCCCCCTGGCCGGCATCGTCTCGCCCGAGCGAATCCGCTGCTGGAGCAACTCCCAGTTGCGCCCCTCGTGCCTGCGGTCGTTCTCGCGGTGCCACAGGTGCAGGACGCCGGTGGCGAAGGCGCCTTCCTTGCGCCGCACGCCGGCGTTCAGCAGGCGCACGGCGAGGTCCGAGTCCTCGAAGCCCCAGCCCTCGAACGTCTCGTCGAACCCGCGCACGCGGCGGAAATCCTCGGTCCACACGCCGAGGTTGCAGGTGCGGACGCGCTGCCAGCGCGACGCCGCGATCTTGCGCAGCGGACCGAGCGGCAGGTGGACGAGCGGCAGGGTGCGGTTGATGTCGCCGCGCCGGCGCGCTTTGCTCCATTGCGGCGCGGACCACGCGTGCAGCGGGAGCCGCTCCCGCAGCGCCCGGGCCGTGAACGTTTCGGACAGCAGGATGCGGTTGCCGGCCACCATCCAGCCGCGCTCGGCGAGCGCGCGGTGACGGGCGATGAAGTCGGAGCGCGGAACGCAGTCGCCGTCGAGAAAGACGACGTAGTCGCCGCGCGCGCGCTCGGCCGCCCGGTTGCGCGCCGCGCCCGCGCGGAACCCCTTGTCCTCCTGCCACACGTGCGCCAGCGGCACCGGGAACGCGGCGCTCGCATGCTCGACCAGCGTCCGCGTGTCTTCGCGCGAGCCGTCGTCGGCCACGATCACCTCGAAGCCGCGGTCGGCCTGCGCCGCCAGGCCTTCCAGCACGGCGCGCAGGGCGTCGGGCCGGTTGTAGGTCGTCACCGCGACGGACAACGGGATCACTTGCCGCCCTGTGCCTCTCGTGCCAACAGCATCGCCTTGACGTAGCGGTAGTAGGAGCCCTCGGCGTTGGAGATCGCCAGCATCAGCCCGTGGCTGCCGTCCAGGAAGCCGAGCTTCAGGACGTAGGTTCGCAGGAAGGTGGCGCCTCCGTGCAGCAGCGCGGTGAATATCGTCGGCCGCTCGCCCTTGCGAACAAGCATCAACGCGCTTTCCGTGGAATAGTGATTCGCCTTCTGCAGCGCGTCCTCGAGCTTCCGGATGCTGTAGTGGAGCAGATGGCTTCGAAGGCGGCCGACGCTTCCCTGCACGAGCAGGCGCTCATGAACGCGGTCCGGCGAAAACCGGCCGCTGCCGCGCCGGAACAGGCGCAGGACGTAGTCGTCGGACCAGCCACCGTGTCGCAGGAAGCGGCCGCAGTAGCTCGACTGGCGCGGGATCTCGTACGCGGCGTGGTCGGCATCGCGGACCGCCGCCGCGATCTCGGCGGCCAGTGCCGCTGGCACGCGCTCGTCGGCGTCGAGCGCCAGGATCCAGTCGCCGCGGCAGGCGTCGACGGCCAGGTTCTTCTGGTGGCCGAAGCCGTGCCACTCGGGGGCGACGATCACCCGGGCTCCGCGGGCGCGCGCCAGTTCGCCCGTGCCATCGGTGCTGGCCTGGTCGACGATGACGACCTCGTCGGCCCACGCGATCGAGTCCAGGCAGTCCGCAATGTTGGCCTGCTCGTTGCGGGTGATCATCGCCACGGAGACGCGCGGGCGGCTAGGCCCGGCGGGCTCGCCTGCGCGGATGCCCCGGATGCTGGGATCGGTCTTGTCGTCGGACATCGATGTTCGGCGGCCACGCGAGCGCCGCGGCCGGGAAGGTAGCACGCGCGGATTCGCCGTCACACGCGCGGCCACTGGACACGCTCAATACAATGCGGGGCTCCAGGCAGGGACCTCTCGGGCGCGTGAATTGACCTCACCCCCTTCGTCGTCGGTCAACCAGCGCGTCGACGCCGTCTTCGTGCTGTCCGTGAAGACGTTCCGCGACCGCATCCGCCACATCGAATCGGAATTGCGCCGGCATGGGATCGCATTCGAGTGGATCTTCGAGCACGACGCCGACGACCTGACGCCCGGGCAGATCGACGCGGTCTTCGCGCCGAGCGACATGAAGCGCGGGCACCAGTCGCTGGTGCTGAAGCACATCGAGACGTGGAAACGGTGCGTCGAGCGCGGCTGCCGGCGCGTGCTGGTGTTCGAGGACGACGCCGTGCTGGCCCGCGACTTCGAACGCGTCTTCGCGCGGGCGATGGACGAAGCGGACCGCTTCGACCGGCCGTACATGGTGTACCTCGGGTGTGGCGACAACAAGTACGTCGCCGGCGCACGCAGCTTGCCGACGATGCTGCTGGCGCCAGGGATCGAGCTGCCGGCCACCGACGCCACCGTGCTCGACCGCCGCGCGGCCGAACTGCGCCTCGCGTACGTCGCGGCGCGCAAGGTCGCCCGGCCCGCGGACTGGCTGATGCGCGAGGCCGACGCGGCGATGGGGATCACGCAGTTCTGGCTGAGGGAGCCGGTGGTCGAGCAGGGCAGCATGAACGGCCGGTTCATGAGCGTGCTGGACGACAAGCGCACGGATCGCGGCCGCGGATGGAACTGGCTGCGGTTCCGCTGGGACCGGTGGCGGCGTCGCACGCTCGGGAGCACTCGCCCTGACGAAGTCCGCATCGACGCGGGCAAGGCGCAGGCGGCGGTCCGGTGGGATTCCCGGGCGATCGCAGTCGCCCGCTTCGCCGCCGCAATGACCGCCGGCGGCGCCTTCATCGACACCGGCGTCGCAAGCGTCGCGGCCGGTGCGATGATCGTTGCGCTGCTCGCCGCGCCGTCGCGCTGGCGTCGCCTGAAGCATGCGTTCTGGCAGCCCCTGGGACGGGCGAGCCTGCTGCTGTTCGCCGTGCTCGGGCTGGCGACGGCGTGGAGTCCGCTCGACGCCGCGGTCGCCTGGCGCGCGTGGACCGGATGGGGGCCGTTGCTCTGGCTGTGCGTGACGCTCGCGCTGTTCGAGACGCGCCGTTCGAAGGTGGGCTTCACGGCGCTCTTCGCGGGTGCGGTGGCGCTGGCGGTGGGCATCAGTATCGGTGCGCAGCTGATGGGAGTTGCGCTTCCGATTGCCGCGGCAACTCCGTACGTCGTTTTCGGCGGTCACGCGGCGCCGTCGCTGGCGCTTGCGTCGGGCGTGCTGGCGCTCGCGGCGTTCGGATGGTGGCTGGTGGCGGTGGCCCGCCAGCCGGTGACGCGACCGTTGCGCCTCGCGGGCCTGGCGCTGCTGCTGGCGTGGTGGGTGTCGAGCCTGATCGTCCCGCGCGCCTGTGCCTTGGGCGCCGGCTATACGGTCATGGTCCTGCTCGGCGTGCTGCTCGCCCGCGAGGCCGATCTGTCGATGTCGCCAACGCTGCCGAACGCTGCCGCGAGCCCTCCTGATCCGCGGCGTCCTGCCTAGACGCCGAAGACCGATCGCTTACACTACGAGCGCCGCTTTGGGATTGCGCGCTCGCGGACCCGGTGCGTCGCCCGCGACCTCATGTCCTCCCGTTCCCAGACCCGCCTGCTCGACGATCAGAACCTGCGCCGCCTGATGCGCATGGTGCTCATGCATCGCAAGGTTCTCGGGTTCGCGCTCATAGCAACCATCTTCGCCGCTGCCGCCGAGCCGCTGCTGGCCAAGCTCACCGGCGTCATGACCGACAGCGCGCTCGTCGAGCGCAGTTCGTCGGCGCTGTGGCTGCCCGCGGCCTTCGTCGGTCTGTTCATCGTGCGCGGCCTGGCGTCGTTCGTCAGTTCGGTGCTGCTCAACCGGATCTCGCAGCTCGTTCTGGTCGAACTGCGCATGACTATGTTCGAGCGCATGCTGCGCTGGCCGTCGTCGACGTTCGAGAACATGCCCTCTGGCATCGTGATCTCGAAGTTCGTCAATGAGGCGACCAACGCGCTGAACCTGGCGGCCGAGGTGCTGAGCACGGCGGTGCGCGACACGCTGATCGTGATCGGCCTGCTGGTCATGCTGGTCTACTACAACTGGCAGCTGACGCTGGTGACGCTGGTCGTTGCGCCGATCATCGCGCTGGCGCTGCGGGGCTTCAGCCGCCGGCTGCGCCGGCTGAACGTCGAGAACCAGGCGATGCTCGGCGAGATGACGCGCACGATCCAGGAGGCGCACGAGGGCCAGCGCGTGGTCAAGGTGTACGACGGTGGCGCCTATGAGAACGAGCGCTTCAGCCGGATCAACGCGAAGCTGCGCGGGTTCGCGAACCGCATGCAGATCGCCTGGTCGGCGGCCACGCCGGTGACTCAGATCGTCGGCGCCACGGGCGTGGCCGTCGTGATGACGATCGCTCTGTGGCAGGTGCGCGAAACGAAGGCCTCACCGGGCGACTTCGTCACGTTTCTCACCGCGGCGCTGCTGCTGTTGCCGGCGCTGCGTCACCTCGCGGCGCTCAGCGGACCGATCGCGCGGATGGCGGCAGGCGCCGAGAGCGTCTTCCGGATGATCGACTTGCCGCCGGAAGTCGAGACCGGGGCGCGCGAGATCGATCGTGTCAGCGGGCACGTCGCGTTCAGCGGGGTGACCTTCCGCTACCCCGAAACCGCGGCCGACGCGCTGCAGGACTTCTCGCTCGACGTGAAGGCCGGCGAGATGATCGCGCTGGTCGGTCCGTCGGGCGCCGGCAAGACGACCGTCGTCAACCTGCTGCCGCGCTTCCTTCGTCCGACGGCCGGCAAGATCCTGCTCGACGGCGTGCCGGTCGACGACCTGTCGCTTGCCAGCCTGCGCCGGCAACTTGCCCTGGTGTCGCAGGACGTCGTGCTGTTCGACGACACGATCGCCGCGAACATCGCGTACGGCGGCAAGCGCGGCGCGCCGATGGAGCGGATCCGCGCCGCGGCCGAGGCCGCGTACCTGCTGCCCTTCATCGAGTCGTTGCCGCAGGGTTTCGAGACTCGCATCGGAGAGAATGCGGTCAAGCTCTCCGGCGGCCAGCGCCAGCGCCTGTCGATCGCGCGGGCGATCCTGAAGGACGCCCCGATCCTGTTGCTCGACGAGGCGACCTCCGCGCTCGACTCCGAGTCGGAACGCTACATCCAGGCCTCGCTCGAGCGGCTCATGCGGGGCCGCACGACCTTCGTCGTAGCGCACCGCCTGTCGACGATCGAGCGCGCGCACCGCATCGTCGTGCTCGAGCAGGGCCGTATCGTCGAGGTCGGTCCCCACGCGGCGCTGCTGGCTGCGGGCGGCCTGTACGCGCACCTGCACCGGATCCAGTTCACACAGCCCGCTTTGGAGCGCGCGTCATGACCGCCAGGCCAATCAGCCGCTATCCCGTCCCGTCCCTCGACGAACTTCCGGACGACATCAGGGCCCGCATCCTCGAGGTCCAGGAAAAGTCGGGTTTCGTTCCCAACGTGTTCCTCGCGCTGGCGCACCGGCCCGACGAGTTCCGCGCGTTCTTCGCGTACCACGACGCGCTGATGCTCAGGCCATCGGGCCTGACCAAGGGCGAGCGGGAGATGATCGTGGTGGCCACCAGCGGCGCGAACAGCTGCGTCTACTGCGTGGTGGCGCACGGCGCGATCCTGCGCATCTACGAGAAGAACCCGCTGATCGCCGAGCAGGTCGCAACGAACTACCGCAAGGCCGACATCCCGCCGCGCGGCAAGGCGATGCTGGCGTTCGCGATGAAGGTCGCCGCGGCCTCGGGGACGATCGAGGACGCCGACTTCGAGGCGCTGCGCCCGTACGGCTTCAGCGACGAGGACATCTGGGACATCGGCGCGATCGCCGCGTTCTTCGCGCTTTCGAACCGCATGGCGAACATGATCGCGATGCGGCCGAACGACGAGTTCTACCTGCTCGGGCGTCTGCCGCGGAAGTGACCGAAGGCGCGGAACCGGTTGGGGTCGGTGCCGGCGCGCGGCGCGCGCTCGGACTGGACGCGATCCTGATCATCAACGTCAGGAGCTTCGTCGAGCGGCGGCGCCACGTCGAGGCGGAACTCGCGCGCTTCGGACTCGCCGGCGAGTTCATCCACGACTTCGACGCGGACGACATCACGCCGGAGCTCGACCGGCGCTGGTTCGCCGGCGACGCACTGAACCGGGGCCAGAAGTCGTGCGCGCTGAAGCACATCGAGGCGCTGCGCCGCGTGGTCGCGCACGGGTGGCAGCGCTGCCTGGTGCTGGAGGACGACGTCGTGCTGGCGCCGGACTTCACCGAGGGCGTGTGCGCCGCGCTCGAGGAGACGCGGGCGGACCCGGGGCCGCACGTCGTCTACATCGGCGCGGGCGGCAACTTCTACACGCCCGCCAGCCAGCGCCGCCCCGGGCGCAGGATCTACCCGGCGGCGAAAGGTCGCTTCACCGATTCGTACATCCTCGGCAGCCGGGAGGCCGCGCTCCGGCTCGCCAGCATCGAGCGGCAGCCGATGACCACGCCGATCGACGTGGTGTTCGATGTGGTCGATCGCGAGGCAGGCATCCGCTTCCTCTGGCTCGAGGATCCGGTGGTCGAGCAGGGCAGCAAGCTCGGCGTCTTCCGCACATCGCTCGAGCCCGCACCGCCGAACTGGCTGCAGGCCGTGCGGTACCGGTTCGAGCGGCTGCGGCGGAAGTACCTCTACCAGCTGTGGCGCTAGGATCGCCCGCATGAGCGCACTTGCACGGCACCCCCCCGCTGCGCCGGCCGAGCCGCGCTGGCTCGAGGTCGCGCGCTGGTCCACCATCGTGGCGACCTGCGCCGTCATGGTCTCGCCGCCCGTGGCGAACCTGGCGATGGTGCTGATGCTGATCGGACTGCTGGCGAGCGGCCAGGCGGGACCGCGGCTGCGCCACGCGTGCCTGCAGCCGCTGGGCATGGCCACGTTGATGCTGGTCGCCGTCGTCGGGCTTGCGATGCTGTGGGCCGAGGTGCCGTGGCGCGTGCGCTGGACCGCCTTCGAGTCGTGGCGCAAGTTGTGGATGATCCCGATCGCGCTGGCCCTGCTGGGCCCGGCCGTCTGGAAGCAGCGGCTTGCGATTGCCTACGTGGGTATCTGCGGGTTCGCGGCGGCCATCTCGTTCGGCATCGTCGTGGCGACCGGGAGGCTGCCGACGGGCATCGGAGAGCTCGCCGGAGCCCTGCTGCGCAACCACAGCGCGCAGTCGATGGCGTTCGCGGCGGCGACCTTCATCGCGATGTGGCTGGCGGCCGATCCCGCCCTCGCGCGGCGGTGGCGCATCGCCGCTGCGGCGGTCGCGGTGCTGCTGGTGCTGAACATGGCCTTCGTGACGCCGGGGCGCAGCGGATACGTGGCCCTGGTGATGATGCTCGGGGTGATGGCGACCTTGAGCCTGCGCAACTGGCGCAGCGCGCTGGCGGCCGCGGTGCTCGCCGCCCTGTTCGCTGCCGCGATGGGACTGTCGCCGCTCGCGCGCGACCGCATCACGCTCGCGATCAGCGAGTGGAGCAACGCCGCGACCCTGACGGTGCCGACTTCAATGGGCATCCGCGCGGTCCTCTTCGAGAACACGCTCGAGATCGTGCGGGAACGGCCCCTGCTCGGCACCGGGACCGGCGGCTTCGGGGCCGCCTACGCGGCCCACGTGAAGGACAAGTACACCGACTGTCGCGTGCTGCCGACGGTCGACCCGCACAACCAGTACCTGTTCTTCCTGGCGGAGCAGGGGGTCTTCGGGCTGGTCGCCTTCCTGGTCTTCATCGCTGCCGCGCTGGCCGATCGCGGCGACGGCACGCGCTGGCGGATCGTCGCGGTGGGGCTCCTGCTGGGCTGGTCCGCGACATCCATGCTTAGTTCCCACTTCAAGACGTTCGCCGAGGGGCATCTCATCACCCTGTTCCTCGGCGCATGGCTGGCGCGGCCGGTGCCGGGACTCGACGGCGTGTCCGCAGTGGCGCAGCCGAACGAAGCGTCGTCGTGACGGTGCTGGTGCGGCTGCCGAACCACGTGGGCGACGCCTGCATGGCGCTGCCTGCGCTGCACCTGTTGCGCGATGCGGGCCTGCGCTGCACGCTGGTCGGCCGCGGCTGGGGCGAGAGTCTCTTCGAGGGCTTCCACCTCCCATACAGCGCGATTCAGGGCCGCCTGCTGCACGACGCCGGCTGCGTGCGCGCCGCGACGCGTGCGACCCGGGACCCGTTGCGCGGGCTCGTGTTGCCGAACTCCTTCGGCTCGGCGCTGCTGTTTGCCCTGGCCAGCGTGCCGAGCGCGGGCCTGGCGACCGCGCACCGTGGTTGGCTGCTGCGCTGGCCGAGTCCCGACCCCGGCGAGTGCCACGAGGTCGAGCGCTTCTTCGGCGCGGCCTCCGCGGCACTGCGTGCGTGGGGAGTCGCGACCGAGCGCGCCACGCCGCCGCCGTCGCTCGGCCTTCCCCTGACCGAGAGTCAGCGCGGTGCGGCCGATTCGCTGCGGCGGACCGGCGGCGTCGGCGACCGGTACGCACTGGTCGCGCCGGTGGCGACGGGTCTGCACCGCGGCCAGCCGAAGCACTGGGCGCACTTCGCGCAGTTGGCCCCGCTGCTGCGGCAGCGCGGGCTGGCGGTCGTCGCCGCGCCGCCGCCGAACGAGGTCGATCCCGCTCGCGCGGCGCTGCCGGGCGCGACGATCCTGCCGTCCGTCCCGCTGGGCGTGTTCGCCGCGCTGGCGGACGGCGCCGCGGTAGTCATCGCGAACGACTCGGGCACGAGTCACGTGGCGGCGGCAGTCGGTGCGAGGCAGGTGACGATCTTCGGTGTCACCGATCGTGCGCGCACCGGCCCGTGGTCGCGGCGGGCCGTGCGCGTTGGCGCAAACGGGGCCTGGCCGACCGTGGACGAGGTGATCGCCGCGGTCGACGCAGCGCTGCGGTTGCCATGACGTCCGCGCGCACGCCGATGGTCCGCGCGCCCCGCCGCGCACTGGTCGTGACGTTGCGGTTCCTCGGCGACGCGCTGATGTCCACCGGGCTGCTCCATGCGCTCAAGCAGCGCTGGCCGGAGTGTTCCATCGACGTCCTGACATTCGCCGGCACCGAAGGCGCCTTCGAGGGCAACCCGGACGTCGCCGACGTCATCGCGGTACCGGAGCGAGCGACGACCACGCAGACCCTGCGCCAGGTGGCATCGCTTGTGCGCCGCTACGACCTCGCCACCGTGGCGCAGACCGGCACGCGGCCGTTCCTGTTCGGCCTGGCGGCGGGGCGCTGGCGTGTCGCGCTGGTGTCCGGGCAACTGGGCAAGTCCTGGTGGAAGCGGCTGCTGCTGGACGGCTACGCGGTCATCGACGATCACGGTGCGCGCGTGCTCGAGAACCAGCGCATCGCGAGCCTGCTGGGCATCGAGTCCGCGCCGGTGGTGGTGCCGCCCTCGGCGGGTTGGGGCGCACGCGAGGTCTCGGAGGCGCTCGGCTTCGACCCTGCGGCCGCGCCGTTCGCGATCGTTCACCCGTCACCGCGCTGGCGCTACAAGCAGTGGACTCGCGACGGATGGCACGCACTGGTGAGGCATCTCGCGGCGCGGGGTCTGCGCGTCGTCGTCACCGGCGGTCCCGGAGCCGACGAGCGGTCCTACCTCGACGGCCTGATGGCCGGACTCCACGCTGACCTGTATGTCCGCGTCGACGGCCGCTGGTCGCTCGCACAGACCGCCGACGTGCTCCGGCACGCGCGCCTGTTCGTCGGGCCCGACACGGCGACGACCCACCTGGCGGCGGCCTGCGGAACGCCGACCGCGGCGCTGTTCGGGCCCACCGACCCGCGGATCTGGGGTCCCTGGCCGGCCAGCGGCGGAGCGGAGTACGCGCGCGTGGCGATGCATCAGCGCCGCGGCAACGTGCTGCTGCTGCAGAACCCCGAGCTCGACTGCGTGCCGTGCCAGCGGGAGGGCTGCGATCGCCACCGCGGCAGCCATTCGGAGTGCCTCGACCGGCTGCCGGCCGCGCGCGTTATCGAGGCGGCGGAGCGCCTTCTCGGTTAGCGCCTACATCAGCACGATGTCGTACTGCTCCTGGGTGTAGAGCGTCTCGACCTGCATCGACACCGGCTTGCCGATGAAGTCGGACAGCATCGCGAGCGACTGCGACTCCTCCTCGAGGAAGAGATCGATCACCTTCTGCGCGGCGAGGACCCGGAATTCGCGCGTCTCGTCGAACAGCCGCGCCTCGCGCAGCAGCTCGCGCAGGATCTCGAAGCAGACCGTCCGCGCCGTCTTCAGTTCGCCGCGCCCCTGGCACATCGGGCAGGGCTCGCACAGGATGTGCGCGAGCGACTCGCGCGTTCGCTTGCGCGTCATCTCGACCAGGCCCAGCTGGGTGAAGCCGCTGACCGTCATTCGCGTGCGGTCGCGCGCGAGGGCCTTCTTGAACTCCGCCAGAACTGCGTCGCGGTGATCGACGTTCATCATGTCGATGAAGTCGACGATGACGATGCCGCCGAGGTTGCGCAGGCGCAGCTGCCGGGCGATCGCCTGCGCCGCCTCCAGGTTGGTCTTGAAGATCGTGTCGTCGAAGTTGCGGGTGCCGACGTAGCCGCCGGTATTGACGTCGACGGTCGTCATCGCTTCCGTCTGGTCGATGATGAGGTAGCCGCCGGACTTGAGCTCGACGCGGCGACCGAGCGCCTTCTCGATCTCGCCGTCGATCGAGTACAGGTCGAACAGCGGCCGCTCGCCGGTGTAATGGACCAGCTTTGCTTCGACGCGGGGGACGAACTGCCGCGCGAACGTCTGCAGTTTCTGGAAGTTCTCGCGCGAGTCGACCTGGATCGCCGTCGTCTCTTCGGTGGCGACGTCGCGCAGGATCCGCTGCGCCAGGGACAGTTCCTGGTACAGCAGCGCCGGGGCCGCGCTGACCGCGCGCCGCTCGACGATCCGGTTCCACAGCACGCTCAGGTACTCGAGGTCGTTGCGCAGGTCGTCCTCGGTCGCGTCCTCGGCGCTGGTGCGGATGATGTATCCGCCTTTCTCGCCCGGCGGCACGAGCCGCTGCAGCCGCTCGCGCAACTGCGCGCGTTCCGTCTCGTCCTCGATCCGCTGCGAGATGCCGATGTGCGGATCCTGCGGCAGGTACACGAGCATGCGGCCAGCGAGGCTGGCCTGGGTCGACAGGCGCGCGCCCTTGGTGCCGATCGGGTCCTTGACGACCTGCACCAGCACGGTGTCGCCCTCGTGGATCATCCGCTCGATCGGCGGTGGCTTCTCCTGCGTGAACTGCCGGTACTCCCAGATGTCGGCCACGTGCAGGAACGCCGCGCGCTCGAGCCCGATGTCGACGAACGCGGACTGCATGCCGGGCAGCACGCGCGCGACCCGTCCGAGATAGATGTTGCCCACCAGCCCGCGCAGCGCGCTGCGCTCGACGTGCAGTTCCTGCACGACGCCGGCGAGCAGCACCGCCACGCGCGTCTCCTGGGGCGTGATGTTGATGAGGATGTCTTCCATTTGCTCGCAAGTGTACGCAGGGGGGGGCGTGCACTACTGCGAGCGAGGCCGCGCACAGATCGTGAACGAGTCTCGACGAAGTCGCGAGCGCGCCCGGCGGGGCGGCGCGCGGCCTGCGAAGCCGGCCCAGGCTGCGCCTGGGCTGCCCTGTGCGGCTCGCCCTCGCGTCGCGCGGCGTAACTCGCTCTGCGCGCTGCGCGCGCGCCGCTCGGACAGCCGCGGCGAGTCAGTTGAGGAGGCGCGCTGCGCGCGCCGACGCGAGGGCTGCGCTGCTCGGCGGCTTCGAAGGCCGCGCGCCGCCCCGCCGGGCGCACTCGCTTGCAGCGTCGCGGGACGGCATGTCGTTTCCTTTCGATTTCGTCGTGCGCTGAGACAGATCCCGGCACGGCTGGCGGTGGGCGGCGGGCGCGACTTCCGTGGCGGCGAGCACCGCAGGCTCGGGCCGGGCGCGCATCGCGCGCCACCATTCTGACTCGCGGCGTCTTGTCCGAGCGGCGCGCGCGCAGCGCGCAGAGCGAGTTACGCCGCGCGGCCCGAGTCGAGGAGCACAGCGAAGTCGGCGCGCCAGCGCCGACCGCCATGGCAGGCGCGCCCGCCGCCCACCGCCAGCCGTGCAGCGACCCAATCGCGACGACGGCAGCGCAGTCGAACGGGACAGCTTTGGTTGGAGCGCCCGCCGCCCACCGCCAGCGGTGCAGCGTCGAGGCAGCCGATCAGAGGATCTTGAATCCCACCTGCATCAGCAGGCGCCCGGTCTCGAAGAGCGGCAGCCCCATCACGCCGGTGTAGCTGCCTTCGATCCGCTCGATGAAGAGGGCTGCGAGGCCCTGGATGCCGTATCCGCCGGCCTTGTCGTAGGGCTCGGGGGTGGCGCAGTAGCGCTTTGCTTCGTCTTCCGTGATCGCGCGGAAGGTCACGGTCGACACCGAGGTCGAACTCATCACCGGGCCCTCCATCGCGAGGGCGACGGTCGTGCGGACCTCGTGCGTCCGCCCCGACATGCGCTGCATGAAGGCTTCGGCCTCCGCACGGTTGGCGGGCTTGCCGAGCACGGCGCCGTCGACGACCACGACGGTGTCGGCCGCGAGCACCGGGCGCGTCACCATGGAGCGCATGCCGAGCACGCGCAGGCCGAAGGCGGCTTTCTCGCGCGCGGTGCGCTCGACGTAGTCGGCGGCCGACTCCCCGGGGTGCTGCTCTTCGTCGACGTCGGCGCCGCGCGGGCCGTTGAGGCGCAGCAGCAGCGGGTCGAACTTGACGCCGAGCTGCTTCAGCAGCTCGCGGCGGCGCGGGCTGCGGGAGGCGAGGTAGATGGACGAGTGCATCAGGCGCGATGGTACGGGTGATTGGCCAGCATGGACCACGCCCGGTACAACTGCTCGGCCAGCAGCACGCGGGCGAGGGCGTGCGGCAGGGTGAGGCTCGACAGGCGCACTTGCGCCTGCGCCGACTTCTTGAGTTCCGGATCGAGGCCGTCCGGCCCACCGATGACGAACACCGGGTGGAGGCCTTCGTCGCGCCAGCGGCCAAGTGCGGAGGCGAGCTTGTCCGTGGTCCAGTCGGCGCCGCGCTCGTCGAGCGTGACGATGCGTCCGTCGGCCGGCACCGCCGCGCGAATGCGCGCCGCTTCCGCGGCCATCAGCCGCTGGATGGGTTCGTTGCCCTTGCCACTGCGCGGTTCGGCCTTCACTTCCTTCAGCTCCACCTTGAAGTCAGCCGGAAATCGGGCGAGATAGTCGTCGACGGCGTCCTGGGCCCAAGCGGGCTGTCTCTGGCCGACGGCGACGATGGTGATTCTCATCGCTCGCCCGTCACGGCGCGATCGCCCTGACGGGCTAACGTGCCGGCCTTCCAGGCCATCGCGCCGTCCACCGCGGGGATGCGTCAGGCGGCACGCCGCCGGGCCGCCCTGGCAGGCGCCTTCGCGGGCCGCTTGGCCCGTGCCTTGGCCGGCTCCTTGACCGGCGTCCTGGCCGGTGCCTTGGTGGCGGTCTTGCGCGCGGCCTTCTTCGCGGCCGGGCGAGCGCCGGTTGCGGGGGCCGGCGACCTGAGCCGCACCGGCTTGCCGCCCCAGAGCTCTTCGAGGTTGTAGTACGCACGGAAGGTCGGCTGCAGGATGTGGACGACGACCTCGCCGCAATCGACGAGCACCCACTCGCCGGCGTCCTCGCCCTCGACGCTGACGACGTAGCCGCCGGCTTCCTTGACCTTCTCGGCCACGGAAGACGCGAGCGAGCGCGTCTGCCGGTTGGAGGTGCCGCTCGCGATGATCACGCGCTCGAACATGTCCGACAGGTGCTCGGTGTTGAAGACCTTGATGTCCTGCCCCTTGATGTCTTCCAGGGCATCGACGATCACGCGCTGCAGTTTTCTGAGATCCATTGGTTCAGCGGTAGAGGCGATGCCCGCGAATATAGTCGAGCACCGCGGAAGGCAGGAGTCGGGCCAGCCGGCGGTCGGCGTCCGGCGACGGGCTGGCGAGCAGGCGACGCGCTTCGGTCGCCGACGCATCGACCGCAGTCATCGGAAATTCCACCAGGCCGCCTGCCGGACGGTGCGCGAGTTCCGCGGGGCCGCAGTGCCGTTCCTGCGAGAACGCCCGCAGCACCGGGTTGAGGCGGGCCG
>CAYGXL010000029.1:18197-21336 GCA_964353935.1 uncultured Burkholderiaceae bacterium
TCGAAGCTGCCGCCGAGCAGCCCGATCACCGGGGCGATCATCGCGTCATGCCCAGTCGCGCGGCCTCAGGAAGTCGGTGTACAGCCGCGCTTCCGGGGAGCCGGGCTCGGGATGCCAGTCGTACTTCCAGTTCACGACCGGCGGCAGCGACATCAGGATCGACTCGGTGCGTCCGCCGGACTGCAGGCCGAACAGCGTGCCGCGGTCGAACACCAGGTTGAACTCGACATAGCGGCCGCGCCGGATCGCCTGGAAGGCGCGCTCGCGCTCGCCATACGGGGTGTGGCGGCGCCGTTCGACGATCGGCACGTAGGCGTCGAGGAACGCGTCGCCGACGGCGCGCATCATCGCGAAGCTCTGGTCGAAGCCGAGCTCGCTGAAGTCGTCGAAGAACACGCCGCCGACGCCGCGCGGCTCGTTGCGGTGCTTCAGGAAGAAGTACTCGTCGCACCACTTCTTGAAGCGCGGGTGCTTGTCCGCGCCGAACGGCGCGAGCGCCGTCCGGCAGGTCGCGTGGAAGTGCCGCGCGTCTTCCTCGGTCGCGTAGTACGGCGTGAGATCCATGCCCCCTCCGAACCACCAGACCGGCGCCTCCGCGCCGGTCCGGTGGTCGCTTCGCGCCACCGAATTCGGCTCACCCACTCCCCCTGGCCCCTCGCCCACGGGCGAGGGGTGGTGCATGGAGCGCTGCGCGCTGCCTTCCGGTGCCGGATGCGCGAGGAAGAATCTCACGTTCATGTGCACCGTCGGCACGTGCGGATTGCGCGGGTGGAACACCAGCGACACACCCATCGCCTCGAAGCCGCGGCCGGCGAGTTCGGGCCGGTGCGCCGATGCGGACGGCGGCAGCTTGCGGCCGATCACGTGCGAGAAGCCCACGCCGCCGCGTTCGAGCAGGTTGCCTTCCTCGATGATCCGCGTCAGTCCGCCGCCGCCGAGCGGCGCGTCGGCGGGCTTCTCCCAGTGATCGGCGAGGAAGGGCAGGCCGTCGAGGTGCTCGAACGCCGAGACGATCCGCTGCTGCAGGCCGATCAGGTATTCGCGGACCGCCTGGCTGTCGACGAAGTCCTTCATTTCATGTGCCGACCGATGAACTCGAACACCGCTTCGTACCACGCGACGCTGTTGCGCGGCTTCAGGATCCAGTGGTTCTCGTCGGGGAAGATCAGCAGTTCCGAGGGCACGCCGTGGTACTGCAGCGCCTCGAACAGGTTCAGGCCCTCGCTGATCGGGCAGCGGTAGTCCAGCTCGCCGTGGATGATCAGCGCCGGGCTCTTCCACTGGCTCACGTAGCGGATCGGCGCGTAGCGGTCGAACCCCGCCGGGTCCGCGTACGGGTTCTCGCCGCCCATTTCCAGGTACCACCAGGCCGGATGGTCGGTGGTGCCGGTGAACTGCGCCATCGTCGTCACGCAGGCGTGCGTGACCAGGCAGCGGAAGCGCTCGGTCTGCGTGCCGATCCAGTTCGTCATGTAGCCGCCGAAGCTGCCGCCCATCGCCATGATGCGGTCGCGATCGACGTCCGGTCGCTGCTCGATGGCGTCGGCCACCGCCATCAGGTCCTTGTAGCACTGGTCGCCCCACACGTTGCCCCAGATGCCCTGAACGAAATCCTGGCCGAAGCCGGTCGAGCCGCGCGGATTCGGCTGCACGACGGTGTAGCCCTGCGCCACGGCGAGCAGCGGATTCCAGCGCCAGTGCCACGCATCGGCCGTCATGCCGATCGGTCCGCCGTGAATCCAGAGCAGCACCGGATGCTTGCCGTCGGCCGTCGGCCTGACGACGAAGTACTGCACGTCGGCGCCGTCGGTGGACTTCACCGCGTGATGCTCGACCGCGGCCCACTCGGGAAAGGCGAACCCGGACAGGCGCGCGAGGGTCTGCGGCGGGGAATCGGCCTTCGGCTGCACGACGAACGCTTCGGGCGGCTCGAGGAACGTCGTTCGCAGGCCGGCGATGCGGCCGTCGGCCAGCACCTGCAGGTCCGAGTGCGCGCCGCCGCTGCGCTTCACGGTGATGCGTTCGACCGCATCCGCCTCGACGTCGACGGCGAAGACGGGGACGTGGCCGGCGAGGTCGGCCGTGACGTAGAGGCGCTTGCCGTCGTCGCTCCAGCCGCCGATGTGCGGCCAGGCGTCGAAGCCGGTCGCGACGGTGCGGATGGTGCCGGTCGCGGTGTCGATCAGCGAAAGGGTCGGCCGCACGACGTGCTGCGGCGAGCGCGTGCTGCGGACGACGGCGAGCGTGCGGCCCTCGGGCGCGAAGCGCGGCGAATCGGTGTTGCTGTTCTCCGCGGCGCCGAGCAGGCGCGATGCGCCGCTCGCGACGTCGATCAGCAGGATCGCGGTGTCGAGTTCGCGGTCCCTGCCGGTCGTCTGCCACGTGATCGCGACCTGCCTGCCGTCGCGCGACAGGTCGAACTCGGGCTCGATCGCGAGTTCGCGGCGCGCCTGCGGCGTCAGGTCGCGGCGATCGGTGCCGTCGCCGTGGCAGGCGATGACGTGCACATTCGGACGCTCCTCGCCCTCGTGCAGCCAGTGGTCCCAGTGGCGCACCGGCTGCGTGGTGTACTTGCGCGCGCTGCTGCCCTTCTTGCGGCGATCGGCCTCGACCTCGCGCTGCTTCACGTGCTCGACGCCGGACAGCACGGGGGCGAGCAGGACGAGCTGATCGGCACCGCGCGCGAAGCGGAAGGCGTCGACGCCGAGCGGCTCGTCGGTCAGCTGCTGCGGCTCGCCGCCGGCGGCCGGCAGCAGCCACACCTGCATCCGCTTCTCGGCATCCTCGTCGGGCTTCAACTCGTTCGGCTGGCGGTTCGACAGGAACGCCAGCGCACCGTCGCGGCGAAAGCACGGCGACGCGTCCTTGCTGTCACCGCGCGTCAGCTGCAACGGTGCGCTGCCGTCGGTCGGCACCTTCCAGAGGTCGGAGGCGTACTTCGCTGCCTCGCGGTCGAGGCGCTGCACGGCGACGGCGAGCCAGGTGCCGTCGGGGGACGGCGTCACGGACGTGACGCGCTTCAGCGCGATGTGCTGTTCGACGGTGTACTTGGGCTCCATTGCCGTTCCCGGGATCGACGTCTGACAAAGGGCCGCATTGTGCTCCAGACGCGCAGCTCGCCGGAGGCTCGCCGCGCGGG
>CAYGXL010000030.1:0-19644 GCA_964353935.1 uncultured Burkholderiaceae bacterium
TCGCCGCGAGGGCGCGGGCTCCCGCGAAGGACGCCCCGATGGCCACGTCCAGCGCCACCTTCTCGTTGGTCGACCACTGCGCGTGCACGTCGGTCGCCGGAAACGTCGCCAGCGATTCGAGGATCTCGGTGCTGGGCGTGCCGGGATAGGCCGCCGCGACCTTGACTCCGGCCTCCCAGGCGCCGCGCGCGATGGCCTCGTTGCCGGTCATCGGCCGCAACTTCCGGGCTGGCGGCGGCGCGGTTTCCGCACAGGCGGCGCGCATGTTTCGTCTCCTTCGGGGGAAGGAACATGCTAGGGGCGCCCCTGTGCCCTCCCTTTGCGTTGGCTCAATTCGGGGGGAAGGCCCGGAGCGTGGCCGCCGATTGCGCGGTCGTGCCGCCGGCGGGAGTTGCCTGGGCAGGCGTGACTCGCCGGCACCGCCTGGTCAGCATCAGGCCGCTTCCCCGAGGTAGGCCTCGCGCACCTTGGGATCGTCCAGCAGCGTCCTGGCGTCGCCCGACAGCGTGATCAGGCCCGACTCCATCACGTAGGCGCGATGGGCGGCTTCGAGCGCGAGCCGCGCGTTCTGCTCGACCAGCAGCATCGGCACCTTGCGCTGCGCAACTGACCGGATCACCTCGAACACCTTCTCGACCATGATGGGCGCGAGGCCCATCGACGGCTCGTCGAGCAGCAGCAGCTTCGGCTGGCTCATCAGCGCGCGGGCCATCGCCAGCATCTGCTGCTCGCCGCCGGACAGCGTCCCGGCGAGTTGCTTCGCGCGCTCCTTCAGGCGCGGGAAGAGCGCGAACATCTCGTCGATGTCGCGCTTCACGCCGTCCTTGTCCCGGCGGACGAAGGCGCCCATCTGCAGGTTCTCGGTGACCGTCATCCGCGCGAACACGCCGCGGCCTTCGGGGACCATGGCGAGGCCTCGGGCCAGCAACTGGTAGGACGCCAGGCCGCGCGCGGATTGGCCCATGTAGTCGATCTCGCCGGCCCACGCCTGCGTTCCCGTGATCGCCTTCAGGGTGGTCGTCTTGCCGGCTCCGTTTGCTCCGATCAGCGTGACCAGTTCGCCGGCGCGGATCTCGAGGTCGATGCCCTTGACCGCTTGAATGCCACCGTAGGCAACTCGCAGTCCGGCGATTCGAAGGACCACATCGGTCATTGAGCTAGCCTCCGCGCTGCGCGCGGCGGGATGAGCGCTTCGGAGCGGCCGTGCGCGCTCATGCCGCCTCGCCCTTCGCCGCGAAGTTGTGCCCGCCGCCCAGGTACGCCGCGATGACGGCCGGATTGCGCTGCACGTCGCCCGGCGCGCCGGCCGCGATGATCTTGCCGTAGTCGAGCACGGTCAGGCGGTCGCACAGGCCCATCACCAGCTTCACGTCGTGCTCGATCAGCAGGATCGTGATGCCGTCGCTGCCGATGTGCTCGAGCAGTCCGCGCAGCGACATCTTCTCGGTCGCATTCATGCCGGCGGCCGGTTCGTCGAGTGCGAGCAGCTTGGGCTCGGTCGCCAGCGCGCGGGCGATCTCGAGGCGGCGCTGGTCGCCGTAGGCCAGCGTGCGCGCCTGGTAGTCGGCGTAGCGGCGGATGCCGACGTACTCGAGCAGTTCCATGGCGCGTTGCTTGATCTGCCGCTCCTCGGCGAGGGTGGCGCGCGTCCGCAGGATCGCTCCGAGCGCCGTCGCCCTGGTACGCACGTGGCGCCCGACCATCACGTTTTCCAGCGCGGTCATGTCGGGGAACAGCCGGATGTTCTGGAACGTGCGCGCGATGCCGGCCTCGGCCACCCTGTGCACGGCCGACGGCGAATACGGCTTGCCCGCGAGCTCGAAGGTGCCCGAGTCGGGCGCGTAAAGGCCCGTGATCACGTTGAAGAAGGTCGTCTTGCCGGCGCCGTTGGGCCCGATCAGTCCGTAGATCTGGCCCCGCTCGATCTCCAGGCCGACGTCGGCGAGCGCCTGCAATCCGCCGAAGCGCTTGTTGACGCCCGCCACCCGCAGGATCGTCTCCGCCATCTCAGGCCGCCTGCGCCTTTCCGGCGTCGGCGCGGCTGGACGGGTTGATGCCGTGCTCGGGCGCCGGCCAGAGGCCCTTCGGCCGGTACAGCATGATCAGCACCATGGCGAGGCCGTACAGCATCATCCGAAGCACCTCGGACTCGATGACCACCTTGCCGAACAACATCATCTGCAGCGGCGCCACGGTATGCCGCAGCACTTCGGGGAACAGCGACAGCAGCACGGCGCCGAGCACCACGCCGGGAATGTGGCCGAGGCCGCCGAGCACGACCATCGCCAGCACGATGATCGATTCGTTCAGCGTGAAGGACTCCGGCGACACGAAGCCCTGGAACGCCGAGAACATCGCGCCGGCCACCCCGCCGAAGGTCGCGCCGAGGGAGAACGCGAGCAGCTTCACGTTGCGGACGTTGATGCCCATCGCCCTCGCCGCGAGCTCGTCCTCGCGGATCGCCATCCACGCCCGCCCCAGCCGCGAGTCCTGCAGGCGGATGCAGACGACGATCGTGATGATGGCCAGCACGAGGAACAGGTAGTAGTACAGGTAGACCGACGGGAACTGGATGCCGAAGAGAGTCTGGGTTTTCGCGAGGCTGATGCCGCCGATCGAGATCGGATCGATCAGCGTGATGCCCTGCGGCCCGTTCGTGATGTTCACCGGCGCGTTCAGGTTGTTCATCAGTATGCGCATGATCTCGCCGAAACCGAGCGTGACGATCGCGAGGTAATCGCCGCGCAGCTTCAGCACGGGCGCGCCGAGCAGGATCCCGAACATCGCGGCGAGGCCGGCGCCGAACGGGATCACGAACCAGATCGAGTTGTGCAGGCCGTTGGGGAAGGTCTGCGCCATCCACGCGAAGTTCGACGTCAGGTGCGGCGATGCGAGCAGCGCGTACATGTACGCGCCGACGGCGTAGAACGCGATGTAGCCGAGGTCGAGCAGCCCGGCGAAGCCGACGACGATGTTCAGCCCCAGCGCCAGCATCACGTACAGCAGGGCGAATGCGAGCGCGCGCACCCACGCGTTGCCGAGCTGGCCGAACAGGAAGGGCAGCAGGATCAGCACCGCGGCGACGACCACTGTCGCGGTGAAGGCGGCCGCGGGGCTGTTGCGGAACCGCGGGAAGAAATTCGCCATCGCTCAGGCCCGGTCCGCGACCCGCTCGCCGAGCAGGCCGGACGGCCGGAAGATCAGCACCAGCACCAGGATCAGGAACGCGAAGATGTCCTGGTAGTGGCTGCCGAGCACCCCGCCGGTGAGCTCTCCGATGTAGCCGGCGCCGAGCGCCTCGATCAGCCCGAGCAGCAGTCCGCCGAGCATTGCCCCCGGGATGTTGCCGATGCCGCCCAGCACCGCGGCGGTGAACGCCTTCAGTCCGGGCAGGAAGCCCATGTAGAAGTGCGCGACCCCGTACGTGGCCGCCAGCATCACCCCCGCCAGCGCGGCCAGCGACGCACCGATCGCGAACGTCATCGCAATCACGAAGTTCGGGTTCACGCCCATCAGGCCGGCCACGCGCGGGTTCTCGGCGGTGGCGCGCATCGCGCGGCCGAGCCGGGTGCGGTTCACGAGCAACATGAGACCGATCATCACGGCGGCGGACAAGCCGATCACCATCATCTTGGTCAGGGTGACCGTCGCTTCGCCGAAGGTGAGCGGCAGGTCGGGTATCAGCTGCGGGAACGTCATGTACGTGCGGCCCCAGACGAGCATCGCGACCGTCTGGATCACGATCGACACGCCGATGGCGGTGATGAGCGGAGCCAGGCGCGGCGCGTTGCGCAGAGGCCGGTAGGCGACGCGCTCGATCACGAGGCTCAGCGTCACGCACACGGGGATGGCGGCGAGCAGTCCGGCGAGCATCAGCACCCAGCCCGGCAGGCCGGGCAACATCGCCTGCAGGAACAGGATCGTCGACAGCGCGGTCAGCGCGCCGACCGTGAGCACGTCGCCGTGCGCGAAATTGATGAGGTTCAGGATCCCGTACACCATCGTGTAGCCGAGCGCGATCAGCGAGTACATGCTGCCGAGCACCAGGCCGTTGATGGCCTGCTGAATGAAGGTGTCCATGTGACCTCGAGGCGGTGGAACCGCGCCCGCGCATCGTAGCAAGGCGCCCTTCGCGCGCGCGGTCCCCTCAAGAAAAACGGCACCCCGCGGGGTGCCGTTTCATGGGGTCGCAGTCCTCAGCGGACCGTAGACACGTACTGCATCTTGCCGTCGACGACCTTGAACATCGAGATCGCACCGCCCTTGATGTCGCCCTTTTCGTCGAAGGCGATCTGGCCGGTCAGGCCCGGGTAGTTCGTCGCGGGCATGGCGGCCGTGATCGACGCGCGGTCGGTCTTGCCGGCGCGCTTGATCGCGTCGGCAATCACGTACACCGCGTCGTACGAGTACGGCGAGTAGACCTGGACGTCGGCGTTGAAGCGCTTCTTGAAATTGGCGACGAAGTCCGCGCCCTTGGGCATCTTCTCGACCGCTTCGCCGGCCATCGAGCAGTGCAGGATGCCTGCGGCATCGCCAGCGAGCTTGATGAACTCGGGCGAGCACACGCCGTCGCCAGCCAGCAGCGTCGACTTGATGCCCAGCTGCTTCATCTGCTTGGCCATCGGGCCGGCCGTGGCGTCCATGCCGCCGTACATGACGACGTCGGGCTTGGAGCCGCGGACCTTCGTCAGGATCGCGTTGAAGTCGGTTGCCTTGTCGTTCGTGAACTCACGCGCGACGACCTTTACGCCTTTTTCCTTGGCGACCCTCTCGACGACGTCGGCCAGGCCCTGCCCATAGGCGGTGCGGTCGTCGATGATCGCGATCGTCTTGGCCTTCAGCTGGTCAGCCGCGTAGTTCGCGAGCACGCCGCCCTGCTGGTTGTCGTTGGCGACGACGCGGAAGGTCGTCTTGAAGCCCTGCTCTGTCAGCTTGGGGTTCGTGGCCGAGGGCGAGATCTGCGCGACGTTCGCATCGGCGTAGATCTTGGAGGCCGGAATCGACGTGCCGGAGTTCAGGTGACCGACGACGGCGACGGCGCCGGAGTCGACGATCTTCTGCGCGGCGATCGTGCCTTCCTTCGGGTCGGCCTTGTCGTCTTCCGGGACGAGGTCGAACTTGTACGTGGTGTCGCCGATCTTCAAGCCGCCGGCAGCGTTGATCTCCTCGATCGCCATGCGCGCGCCGTTCTCGTTGTCCTTGCCCAGGTGGGCGATGCCGCCGGTGAGCGGAGCCACGTGCCCGATCTTGATGACGACGACGGCCGGTTCGGCCGCTTTCGCCGGCGCGGCCTTGGCCGCCGGGGCTTCTTCCTTCTTGCCGCAAGCGGCAAGCGCGACCACGGCGGCGATCGCCAGCGGCGCGACTTTGAACATCGAGTTCCTCATGGACCTTTTCTCCTGATGGATCGGCGAATCGTTATTGACCGATGGTTCGTCGCGGCTGCGTTGGGTCGCTCGGGATCGAACGATCGGGAAGGGCCACGACGACGAAACCGCGCGATTGTACGCACGAACCGTGCGGGGGCAACTCGCGCCAGTGCGTCCTTCGGGGAAATCCGGATCCGGGAAGTCAACGCGCCTAGATGGAACCCCGGGATGGACGCTCGCGGGCCGTCGATTGCCGACTTCGCCGGGGGGGCGGCCGACGGCCAATCCGCTGGCCGACGTCGGCTGGCCGACCGGAAGGAAGCGAAAAAGGGCGCCGAAGCGCCCTTTTCCGTGCTGAACCGGCCGGGCCGGCGCAGGCGATTACTGCGCGAGCACCCACTTGGCGAGGGTGGCCGCTTCCTGGTCGTTGACCTGCGGGTTGGCGGGCATGGGCACCTGGCCCCAGGCGCCGACGCCGCCTTCGCGGATCTTCTTGGCGAGCGTGACCGGGGCGTTCTTGTCAGCCTTGTACTTGGCCGCGATGTCCTTGTACGACGGGCCAACCAGCTTCTTGTCGACTGCGTGGCACGCCAGGCAGTTCTTCTGCTTCGCCAGGTCGGCGCTGGCGAACGCCGGGCCGCCGACGGCCATCAGGCCGAGCGCCACGACTGCAAAGGCTTTCTTCATCCGGGACTCCGTTGTGAGGGGGTTCGATCTGACTGCTGCTGCAACTTGCCATTTTAACGGCTGCCAGCCCCCTGGGTTGACCGCTTTTCCCCGCATCAAGCGGGGCGGGGGTGGCTATAGTGTGGCCGCTGTCACAGAGCGCGGGTGAAGAACATGTGGCTGATCTGGCTTGGTGTTGCATTGATCGTGCTGAAAGTGCTCGATATCAGCGTGTTCGCCACGATGTCCTGGTGGTGGATCGTCCTGGTCGGGGCCGTCGCATTCGTGTGGTTCGAGTTCGTCGAGCGCCGCCTCGGCCTCGACAAGAAGAAGGCGTTCGACGAGTACGACGACGCCAAGAAGCACCGGATCGAGCAGGCGCTCGAGTCGAACAAGGCCCGGGGCCGGGGACGCGGCCTCTGATGCCGCTCCCGCGCCCTCCGGCTAGAACAGTTTCTCGTCGGTGATCGCGCCCTTGCTCGCCGTGGAGGCGAGCTTGGCGAACTTGGCCAGCACGCCGCGCGTGTAGCGCGGCGCCGGTTGTTTCCACGAAGCGCGCCGGCGCGCGAGTTCGTCGTCGCCGACGTTCACCTGCAGCAGCAGCCGGTGCGCATCGATCGTGATCGAGTCGCCTTCCTGCACGAGCGCGAGGTTGCCGCCCACATAGGCCTCGGGCGCGACGTGGCCGACGACCATGCCCCAGGTGCCGCCGGAGAAGCGGCCGTCGGTGATCAGGCCGACGCTCTCGCCCAGCCCCTTGCCGATCAATGCCGAGGTCGGCGACAGCATCTCGCGCATGCCCGGCCCGCCCTTCGGCCCCTCGTAGCGGATCACGAGCACGTCGCCCGGCTTGATGCGGTCGGCGAGGATCGCCGCCATGGCCTCGTCCTCGGACTCGAAGACGCGCGCGGGACCGGTGATCACCGGATTCTTCAGGCCGGTGATCTTGGCGACGCAGCCTTCGGGCGCGAGATTGCCCTTCAGGATCGCCAGGTGGCCCTGCTTGTACATCGGGTTCGCGAACGGGCGGATCACGTCCTGGTCGGCGCGCGGCTCGGCCGGGACGTCGGCCAGCATCTCGGCCATGGTCTTGCCGGTGATCGTCATGCAGTCGCCGTGCAGCAGGCCGTTGGCCAGCAGGATCTTCAGCACCTGCGGGATGCCGCCGGCCGAGTGCAGGTCGGTGGCGACGTACCGGCCCGAGGGCTTCAGGTCGCACAGCACCGGCACGCGGCGGCGGATCGTCTCGAAGTCGTCGATCGTCCAGGGAATGCCGGCCGAGTGCGCGATCGCGAGGAAGTGAAGCACCGCGTTGGTCGAGCCGCCGACGGCCATGATCAGGCTGACGGCGTTTTCGATCGACTTGCGGGTGATGATGTCGGACGGCAGCAGGTTGTTCCTGATCGCGTCGACCAGGACGCGCGCCGCTTCCCCCGTCGAGTCGACTTTCTCCTGGTCCGGGTTTGCCTGCGTCGACGAGTACAGCAGGGACATGCCGAGCGCCTCGAACGACGAACTCATCGTGTTCGCGGTGTACATGCCGCCGCACGAGCCCGAGCCCGGGATGCAGCGGCGCTCGATCTCCTTGAAGTCCTTCTCGTTCAGCCGGCCCGCCGTGAACTCGCCAACGGCCTCGAAGGCCGAGACGATCGTCAGGTCCTTGTCCTTGTAGCGGCCCGGCTTCACGGTGCCGCCGTAGACGTAGATCGCCGGCACGTTGCAGCGGGCGATGGCCATCATGCCGCCGGGCATGTTCTTGTCGCAGCCGCCGATGACGATCACGCCGTCCATCCACTGGCCGTTGACGCAGGTCTCGATGCAGTCGGCGATGACCTCGCGCGACACGAGCGAGTACTTCATGCCCTCGGTGCCCATGCCGATGCCGTCGGAGATCGTCGGCGTGCCGAACACCTGCGAATTGGCACTGCAGCCGGCGATCACGTCGATCGCGGCGTCGGCGAGCTTCTGCAGCCCCGAATTGCAGGGCGTGATCGTCGAGTGGCCGTTGGCCACGCCGACCATCGGCTTGTCGAAGTCCTCGTCCTTGTAGCCCATCGCGTAGTACATCGCGCGATTCGCGGAGCGTGCCACTCCCTGGGTGACGTTGCGGGACCGGTTGTTGTACGCCATGACGTTGTGCCCTTGATCGCGGAGGCCGAGAGGAGAAACAAGCAATAATAGGCCAACGAAAGACCGAGACCCGCGCGTGCATTACGTCCACAACCTGAGCCCGATCGCCCTCGAACTCGGCCCGCTCGCCATCCGCTGGTACGGGCTGATGTACCTGCTCGGGTTCGCGCTGTTCCTGCTGCTCGGCAAGCTCCGCGCGAAGGATCCATGGCGCGAAATGACCTCGCGCGACGTCGACGACCTGCTCTTCATGGGAATGATCGGCGTGATCGTCGGCGGGCGCCTGGGCCACGTGATCTTCTACGGACCGCCGTCGTACTACCTCGAGCACCCGCTCGAGATCTTCGCCGTCTGGAAGGGCGGGATGGCGTCGCACGGCGGGATCATCGGCGTGATCGTCGCGATGGCCTGGTTCGCGCGCAGCCGCGGCAAGTCGTTCCTGAAGGTGGCCGACTTCGTCGTGCCGCTGGTGCCGCTCGGGCTCGGCGCCGGTCGCATCGGCAACTTCATCAACGGCGAACTGTGGGGCCGGGCCGCCGATCCGTCGCTGCCGTGGGCGGTCATCTTCCCGGGCGCGGGCGACAACCTGCCGCGCCACCCATCCCAGCTCTACCAGTTCGCGCTCGAAGGCGTCGCGCTGTTCGCGATCCTCTGGCTGTACTCCCGCAAGCCGCGCATCGCGGGGACGGCCGGCAGCCTGTTCCTGATCGCCTACGGAGCGCTGCGCATCATCGGGGAGATGTTCAGGGAGCCGGAGGCGCTGTACGGCACGATGCCGCTCGGGCTCTCGGCCGGGCAGTGGCTGTCTGTGCCGATGGTGATCGCCGGACTCGGCTTCTACCTGTACTTCACGCGCTCCGGGAAGCGGCCGTGACCCTGCTCGACTCGATCCGCGACGCCGCGCAGCGGCTGATCGCCCAGCGCGAACTCGATGGCCTCATGAAGACCTGCCGGCATCTCCTGTCGGCGCGCGGGGAGGCCAACAGCGCCGGTCTGGCGACGCAGGCCATCGAGCATTACCGCCGCCTGCCCGATGCGGCGCACCTGATCTTCTTCCAGCAGCTCGCCACCGGTTTCAACCCGGACCCGACCGCGGTGCTGGCGGCTGCCGAGCGCTACGCCGAGGCACCGACAGCGGACCATCTCGTGCAACTGTTCTTCGTGACGGAACCGCCGCGCCAGGAACTGCTGCGGCGCCTGAACCGCGCGCCGGGCGGGACCGTGGCGATCGTGCAGATGCGCCGCGCGCTGCTGCGGGCGCTGCCGCACCATCCGGAGCTCGCCGCGGTCGAAGCGGACATGCTTCATCTGCTGTCCTCGTGGTTCAACCCGGGCTTCCTCGAGATGCAGCAGGTCGACTGGGCGTCGCCGGCGCGCCTGCTCGAGAAGATCATCCACCACGAGGCGGTCCACGCCATCGACGGCTGGGACGACCTGCGGCGGCGCCTGCAGCCGGATCGCCGTTGCTTCGCGTTCTTCCATCCGCAGTTGCCGGAGGAGCCGCTGATCTTCGTCGAGGTCGCGCTGCTCGAAGAGGTGCCGCCGGCGATCGGGCCGCTGATCGAGAAGAAGTCCGATACGGCGTCGTCGAAGCGCTTCAAGGTCGCGGCGTTCTACTCGATCAGCAACTGCCAGCCCGGCCTGCGCGGCGTGTCGCTCGGCAACTTCCTGATCAAGCGGGTCGCCGAGCGACTGAAGACCGAGTTTCCTTCGATCAAGACCTTCTGCACCTTGTCGCCGATCCCGGGCTTCGTGCGCTGGCTGGACTCCGACCCCGAGGCGACGGCGGCGCGGCTGAAGCCGCCCGTGCGCGCGCGCTGGGAAGCGGGTCGCAAGGAGCTCAAACTGGGGCACGGCAAGATTCACGATCGGCTCGAGCAGCAGTGGCATCCATGGCGCACGCCCGAGGACGAGCAGAAGGCGCTGCTCGCTCTGGCCTCGATCTACCTGCGCGAGTTCTCGCCGTCTCCCGACGGCGATGCGGTCGCCAAGTTCCACCTCAACAACGGCGCCCGGTTGCAGCGCATCAACTGGGGAGGCGATCTCTCCCGCAACGGGTTGCGGCAGGCGTGCGGGCTGATGGTCAACTACCTGTACGACCTCGACCGGGTCGAGGAGTATCACCAGCGCTTCCTGGACGGCGAGGTCGTGCACTCACAAGCGGTCGCACGGCTGGCATGATTGCGGCAGGCCGCCTTCAGAGCGGCCGCGTATTTCGGGGCAGGCAGGAAAGCACATACCAGGAGACAGCTCGATGAAGTTGCTCAACGCTGCGTTCGCGGCCGTACTCGCATTGCTTTGTGGCGCCGTCCAGGCGCAGGCCGGATGGCCATCGAAGCCGATCACGCTGATCGTCCCGTTTCCGCCGGGGGGCGGAACGGATGCCTTCGCGCGCCCGCTCTCCGTGCAGCTCGGCAAGCAGCTGGGCAAGCAGGTCGTCATCGACAACCGGGGCGGCGCGGGCGGGACGGTCGGCGCGGCGATTGCGGCGAAAGCGGCGCCCGACGGCTACACGTTCTTCGTCGGGGCCGTGCACCACACGATCGCGCCGAGCTTTTATCCGAAGCTCGACTACAACATCCTGACCGACCTGGTGCCGCTGACGGTGATCGCCAACCCGCCGCAGATCCTCGTCGTCAACCCGAAGCGCGTGGCGGCCGACGACTTCAAGTCGTTCATGACCCTGCTGAGGGCCAATCCCGGCAAGCTGAACTACGCATCGGCCGGCAACGGCACCTCGCACCACCTCGCCGGTGAATTGTTCAAGCAGCAGAGCAAGACCTTCATCGTGCACATCCCGTACCGCGGCGCGGGTCCGGCACTGTCGGACCTGATCGCCGGCAACGTCGACATCATGTTCGACGGTCTCGGTTCGTCGGCGCAGCACATCCGAGGCGGACGCATCAAGGCGCTCGCCGTCGCCGCTCCCCAGCGCGTGCCCGCGTTCCCGAACGTGCCGACCTTCGTCGAGATGGGCATGCCGGACTACGTGGTGTCGACGTGGTACGGGATCTGGGGCGTCAAGGGCACGCCGAAGGAAGTCCTCGACCGCATGCACGCGGAGATCGTGAAAGCCCTCGCCACGCCTGAGATCAAGGAGATCTGGGCGAACCAGGGCTCGGATACGAACACCATGTCGCAGGACCAGTTCGCGCGCTTCGTGGCGAGCGAAATCAAGCGCTGGGCCGAAGTCACCAAGGCCTCGGGGGCCAAGCTGGACTGATGAGCAACGAGAACTTCTACGCGCTCGTCGAGCGGCACTTCCCGAGGGACCTCGACTCCGTCTGCATCGAAACGGGCGACGGGACGGTCTACAGCTGGCGCGACCTCCATCGCGCCAGCGGCCGTCTCGCCAACTGGCTCACTTCGCTCCGGCTCCCGGCGGGCGCGCGTGTCGCCGTGCAGGTGGAGAAGTCGACCGAGTGCCTGATGCTGTACCTCGCCACGCTGCGCGCGGGCTTCGTGTACCTGCCGCTCAACACGGCCTACCAGCGCGGGGAACTCGAGTACTTCCTGAAGGACGCGGAACCGTCGGTCGTCGTCTGCACCCCGGAACGCCAGGACGAACTCCGCAAGCTCGCGCGCGCGGCGGGCTCGCCGCGCGTCAGGACGCTCGGCGAACGTCGCGATGGCACGTTGCTGCCGGACGCCGCGCCGTTTGCCGACGACTTCGCCACGGTCCAACGCTCGGCGGGCGACCTCGCCGCGATCCTGTACACGTCCGGCACGACCGGCCGCAGCAAGGGAGCCATGCTGTCGCACGGCAACCTGGCGTCGAACGCGCTGACGCTCGACCAGTACTGGGGCTTCAAGGCCGAACGCGACGCCGGGCGCCGCGACGTGCTGCTTCACACCCTGCCGCTGTTTCATGTCCACGGCCTGTTCGTGGCCTCGCACGCGGCGCTGCTCGCGGGCGCGAAGACCATCCTGCTGCAGAAGTTCGATCTCGCGGCGGCGCTGAAACACCTGCCGCGGTCGACCGTGTTCATGGGCGTGCCCACGTACTACACGCGGCTGCTGTCCGCGCCGAAGTTCGGACGCGAGCACTGCAGGTCGATGCGTCTGTTCGTCTCCGGCTCTGCGCCGCTGCTTGCGGAAACGCACAAGCAGTTCGAGGATCGGACCGGCCAGGTGATCCTCGAGCGCTACGGCATGTCCGAGACCGTCATGCTCGTCTCCAATCCGTACTTCGCCGAGCGGGGTCCGCGCATCGCGGGCACGGTGGGCGAGCCGCTGCCGGGTGTCGGCGTGCGCGTCCTGCGCGACGACGGCGCGCCGTGCACGGTCGGGGAGATCGGCAACGTTCAGGTGCGCGGGCCGAACGTGTTCTCCGGCTACTGGCGGATGCCGGAGAAGACGCGCGAGGAGTTCACCGACGACGGCTGGTTCAGGACCGGCGACGTCGGTCACTTCGGCGGCGACGGAATCCCCGACCACTACCTGATGCTGGTCGGGCGGTCGAAGGACCTGATCATCTCGGGCGGCTACAACGTCTACCCGAAGGAGATCGAGGGCTACATCGACGAGATGCCGGGCGTGGTCGAGTCGGCGGTGATCGGGCTGCCGCACCCGGACTTCGGCGAAGCGGTGGCGGCGGTCGTCGTCAGCCGCAAGCCGGCCTCGTTCGACACGGCCGCCGTGCTCGCGGCGCTGAAGGATCGCATCGCGAACTACAAGGTGCCGAAGCGCCTCTTCGTCGTCGAGGACCTTCCGCGCAACGCGATGGGCAAGGTCCAGAAGAACGTCCTGCGCGACCGCTACAAGAGCACCTTCACGCCGTCCGGCGCTGCGTCGGCACGCTGAGAGCCGCGCGCATCGCGGTCGACGAACCGGGCGACTAGGTTGCCCGGATGCCGCGGTACAGCATGTAGCCCGCGAGCACGAACAGCAGCAGCGCGAAGGTGCGCTTCAGCCGGGCCGTGTCGAGCGAATGCGCCACCTTTGCGCCCAGCGGGGCCGTGAGCACGCTGCCGCAGCCGACCGCCAGCAACGCGGGCAGGTGGACGAAGCCGACCGTCCCCGCGGGCAGCGAGTCCTGCGACATTCCGGCCAGGATGTAGCCGACGGTTCCGGCCGCGGCGATCGGAAAGCCGAGGGCGGCCGAGGTCGCGACCGCGTTGTGGATCTTGACGTTGCTCCACACCATGAATGGCACCGAGATGAAGCCGCCGCCCGCGCCAACCAGGCTCGAGATGAAGCCGATGGCGTTGCCGACGCCGAACATGCCAAGCGGCCTGGGCAACTCGCGCGAAGGCTTCGGCTTCTTGTCACGCAGCATCTGCAGCGCGGAGAAGCCGACGAACACGCCGAAGAACAGCGCAATGAAGACCGTCGGCAGGCGGCCGGCGATCTGGGCGCCGATCAGCGAGCCGACGAGGATCCCCGGCGCGAGGACCTTGACGACCGGCCACAGCACGGCGCCGCGCTTGTGGTGGGCTCGAACCGACGCGACGGACGTGAACAGGATCGTGGCGAGCGACGTGGCGATCGCCATGTGAACCAGGTGCTCTTCCGGAAACGCGCGCAGCGTGAACAGCATGGTGAGGAAGGGCACGAGCAGCATGCCGCCGCCGATGCCGAGCAGTCCGGCCACGAACCCGGTGGCGCAGCCGAGCAGCAGCAGGGCGACGATCAGCGTCCAGTCCACGTCAGTCCTTTACCAGCCGAGTGGTGATGTAACGCCACTGCCCCGGCGCGACCGGAGTGATCGACAGGCGGTTTCCACGTTGCAGCACCACCATGCCGGCCAGTGCCTTGTGCTCGCGCAGTTCGGCGATCGACACCAGGCGCGACTTCTTCAGAGCGCGGATGTCGACGAGGATCCAGCGCGGCGCGTCCTTCCTCGCGGCCGGGTCGTGGTACTCGCTCCCGGGATCGAACTGGGTGGGATCGGGATACGGGGCGCTCGCGACTTCCGCCAGGCCGGCGATGCCCGGCTCCGCGCAGGACGAGTGGTAGAACAGCACGCCGTCACCCGGCTTCATCTGGTCGCGCATGAAGTTGCGCGCCTGATAGTTGCGCACGCCGGTCCACGGCACCGTCGAGTTGCGCGCGGCCAGCGCGTCTTCGATCGAGCACTCGCCCGGTTCGGACTTCATCAGCCAGTACATCGAGCGGAGTTTACGCACGCCAGGTGAGCGCGATCGCGCGGCCGGAGGCGGCGCGACGATGGTCACAGAGGGGGAAGGACCAAAAGAGAAGGCGAAGTGCGCGCCGCACTTCGCCCCGCTGGAGGTTCCCCGCCTGTGCCGCCCGGTCTGATGTCCTGAACCATCGGTTCAGGGTGGTCGCCGTCCACGTCGTTTAGGTTCAGCAGACGCGTGCCGATCACACCACGACGCGAGCCCGGCAACCTTGCGCATAGCGCATCGGTTCAAGGAACGAAAGACCTTTGCGCGGGCACCGCAGGGAATTTCTTGATCGCCACAGGGTGACGATCGACTGACTGCATTCTAGCTCGCGGCCGGAGCGCGCGAGAGGAAAAACTGTACGGGTTTCAGAACAGTTTTTCCTGCGGAAGCAGGGCTTCGTCGCAGGTCTGGAGCAGGTCGCGCAGTCGACGCCGGAGTTCGCCGACTTCCACGCCGGCGCCGTCGCGGGCATTGAAGAGTTCGTGGGCGATCTGCAGTGCCGCCATCACGGCGATGCGGTCCGCGCCCATCACCTTGCCGGCATCCTTGATGGCCAGCATCTTGCCGTCGACGTACTGGGCGCACTGAAGGAGCGCGGCCTTTTCCTCCGGCGCGCAGGCGAGCCGGTACTCGCGGCCCATGATCGAAAGCGTTACGTGTTCCATTGCGTGCCGGGAGTGGGAGCGGGTGCGGGCGCGGGAAGCCGCTCGAGCATCGCGTCGAGCCGCTGCGTCGCCTGCTCGACCCGGCCACGCATCGTTTCCAGTTCGGTCGACGCGGCAGCGAGCTGCGCGCGCAGTTGCTGGTTTTCGGTCCGCAGCGACTGTGCCATCTCGGCCAGTTCGCGCACCTTGCGGGCGAGCGTGTCGAGGTCTTCGAGCATGCCGGCGATGGTAGCACCGGCCCTTGCCCCTTCGCAGGTAGCGCCGCTCTGCGGAGCGCTCGGCTAGAATCGAGCTGCTTACGGTGTCGAAGCGTGATGCTTCGGTGAAACGGGAAACAGGAGGAGCAGGCGACCGCGCCCAACCTGTGCTGCCCCCGCAACGGTAAGCAGGCGCCGCGCAAGCGGCACGTTCGCACCCGCCACTGCACCGCCTCCCGGCGCTGCGGGAAGGCGCGAACCGAAGCCTGCAGCCCGGAGACCGGCCGTATGCAACCAGGACGAGCCTCGGGGTGAAGGCAGGCCGGCTGCGCACGCGCTCCGCCGTTCCCTCTTCCTCGAGCCCGTCTTCACAAGAAGACCATCCGGCGGCGGGCCGGGACGTGAGGGAGAAACATGACGGCCGCTCCAGGCGCGGCGCTCGGCGCACAGGCGCTGCTCGCGCTCGCGCTTTCGAATGCGCACGCCCAACCCACTGAAGCCCGATTGCCGACAGCCGTGGTCACGCCGTCGCGCATCGTTCAATCGATCGACGACGCGCTGCCGTCGACCACCGTGATCACCCGTGCCGAGATCGACCGCTGGCAACTGTCCGATCTCGTTGGCACGCTGTCGCGCGAGGCCGGCGTGCAGTTCGCGCGGAGCGGGGGTCCGGGCAGCGCCTCTTCGCTGTTCGTGCGCGGCGCGAACTCGAGCCAGGTGCTCGTGCTCGTCGACGGCGTGCCGCTGAATGCCGCGGTTGGTGGCGCGGCCTCGCTCGGCGGCATCGCGCTCGACACCGTGGACCGCATCGAGATCTCGCGCGGCAACCTCTCGAGCCTGTATGGCTCGGCGGCGATCGGCGGCGTGGTGCAGATCTTCACGCGCGGCGCCGGCGCGCCGGGCGCGAGTCTCCTCGCCGAAGGCGGGCAGGGGCGCAACTTCAATGGCGCCGCCAGCGCATCGACGGACCTCGGCGGGCTGCGCCTCGGCGCGTCGATCGGCACGCGCCGCAGCGACCAGGTCTCCGCGATCGACGCCGCGCGCGTCGTTCCCGGGCCCTTCGCGCCCGGCGCGAACCCCGATCTCGACGCGAACGAGAACACCTCGGGCTCGTTCGGCGCGACCTACCGGATGCAGGGCGGGACGGTGTTCGCGGCGAGCGCCTGGGGCAGCACCAACCGCACGGACTTCGACAGCACGGCGGACGGGCCGGCGGCGACGCACGAGGAGCGGTCGACGATCACCGCGTGGAACGCGCGCGTGCGCAGCCCGCTGACGACTACGTGGGAGTCGCAGCTGCAGGTCGGCGAGATGAAGGATCACAGCCGCAACCGCAGCAGCGATCCCTGGTCGTTCAACAACGGCGAGTTCGAGTCCACGAATCGCCAGGCCAACTGGACCAACGAGGTCGCCGTCAACGAGCGCGTCAAGGCGCAGCTCGGCGTGGAGCATCTGCAGCAGCGCGGCGCCTCCACGGCGTTCGACCCGAACTTCGCGAACGTCCTGACCGAGTTCGAACGCAACGTCACCAGCGTGTGGGGCGGAGTCAACGGCCGCACCGACCGGCAACTGGTGCAGGTCAACGTGCGCGTCGACAAGTACTCGGACGTCGGCTCCGCGACGACCGGGCTCGTGTCGTACGGCTACAAGCTGACTCCCGAGTGGCGGGTGATCGCGCAGGTGTCGAACGCATTCCGCGCGCCGAGCTTCAGCGACCTCTACTACCCGTTCTTCGGCAACCCGCAGCTCGAACCCGAGAAGTCGCGCAGCGGCGAACTCGGCCTGCACTACGTGGCGGGGCGGACGACCCTGCGCGCGGCGCTGTACCGCACCGACACGCGGGACCTGATCGTCTACGAGCCTGCCACGCAGCGCGCGGAGAATGTGGACAGCGCGCGCGCCACCGGCGTGGAGGCGGGCGCGAGCGGGCGCATCGGCCACTGGGAGTGGAGCGGAAACCTCAACGTGGTCCGCGCCGTCAACACGGAGACGGACGAACGGCTGCTGCGCCGCGCTCCCTACGTCGTCAATGCCGGGCTCGCGTACGACGCCGAGCGCTGGCGCGCGGGCTTCGAGCTTTCCTACGTCGGGCCGCGCGACGACCTCGACATCAATACGTTCCAGCGCACGGAGCTCGCGGCCTACACGCTCGCGCGGATCGTCGGCACCTGGCGGCTCACGGACGGTATCGCGCTGCGCGCCCGTGTCGAGAACCTGACCGACGAGAAGTACGAGACGGTCAGCGGCTACAACGTGCAGCCGCGCACCGCCTTCGTCGGCGTGGAGTTCAGGCTGTGACATGAAGGCGACCGCGCGTGCGTGGCCTCTTCTTGCCGTCGCGGGCGTGGCGAGCCTGCTGCTCGCGCTCGCGGTCGGAAGCGTCCCGGTCAGCCTGTCGCAGTTGCTGGCGACGCTGGCCGGACACGGCGACAGCACTGCGCGCGACGTCATCTGGCAACTGCGCGCGCCGCGCGCCGTTGCCGGCTTCGCCGTCGGTGCCGGTCTCGCGCTGTCCGGCGCGCTCCTGCAGGGTCTGCTGCGCAATCCACTCGCGGATCCGTACGTGCTCGGCGTCTCGGGCGGAGCGGCCGTGGCCGCGATCGGCGCGATCGCCCTCGGACTGTCGAGCGGGTTGATCCAGCTGGCAGCCGTCCTCGGCGCGATGGCTACGCTCGGCCTGCTCTTCATCCTCGCGCGCCGCGCGCTGTTCACGCGCGACGCCCTCGAGTCCGAGCAGGGGACCACGGCGGTGCTCCTGACCGGAGTGATGATCGCGTCGTTCGCCGCTGCACTGTTGAGCCTGGTGCTGTCGCTCGCTCCCGATGCGCGCCTGCGCACCATGGTCTTCTGGCTGCTCGGCGACCTCGCCGGCGCGACGGACCTGCGCGCGGCCCTGATCGCGCTCGTCGCGATCGGCGTGGCGTTCGCGATCGCGCAGCGTCACGCGGCGGCGCTCAATCTCCTGGTCCGCGGCGACCTGCAGGCGTACACGCAGGGCGTGCGCGTGGCGCACACGCGGCGCACGCTGGTGCTGGTGGCCGCGCTCGCGACCGGCGCGGCCGTCACGCTCGCCGGCGCCGTCGGCTTCGTCGGCTTCGTCGCGCCGCACCTGATGCGGCTGCTCTTCGGCAACGACCAGCGTTTCCTCCTGCCGGCCTCCGGGCTTGCGGGCGGCACGCTGGTCGTCCTGGCCGACACCGTTGCACGCTCGGCATTCGCACCGCTGCAGTTGCCGGTCGGCGTGCTGACAGCGCTGATCGGCGTCCCGGTGTTCCTCTGGCTGCTCGCTCGCCGATGACCATCGCACGCGCTCCACTGCTGAAGCTTGCCGGCGTCGCGCTGGTCGCCGCCGGTCGCACGCTGGTCGAGCACCTCGATCTCGACATACGGCCCGGCGAGCGCTGGGCCGTGCTGGGTCCGAACGGCGCCGGCAAGTCGACGCTGCTGCGGGTGATGTCGGGCGCGCGATCGCCGGACGCGGGCTCCGTCTTCGTCGACGACCTGCCGATCGATCGCTACGGCGAACTCGACCTGGCGCGGGTGCGCGCGCTCGTCACCGACCGCTGGATCGACCCGTTCGCGAGTTCGGTGCTGGACACCGTCCTGACCGCGCGCTACGTGTTCGGCGACGAGGACGGCGCGGGCGAGCAGGTCGCGCGCCGCCTGCTGACGGCCCTCGACTGCGCGCACCTGATGCAGCGCGACGTGCGCCGGCTTTCGCGTGGCGAGCGGCAGCGCGTGGCGATCGCGACCGCGCTGGCGCAGGCCACGCCGACGGTGCTGCTCGACGAGCCGACGGCGCACCAGGACCCGCGCCACCAGGCCTGGGTGATCGAGCACCTGCTCACGCTGGACGACCGCGCGCTGGTCGCCACGCTGCACGACATCAACGCCGCGGCCCGTTTCGCGACGCATGTGCTGCTGATCGGCGGACGCGGCACGTACCGGGCGGGCCCGGCAGGCGACGTGCTGCAGGACGACGCGCTGTCCGAACTGTTCCAGACGCGCATCGGCGCGGTGATCGCGGACGGCGAGCGTTTCTTCCGGGTCCGTTCGCCGACGCGGAGCGCCTAGCTTCATCGCGGCGGGCGGCTGCAGTGTGCGATGGAATCGCCAGCGCGCCGACGGTGTGTTCATCCGCGCGCCGACCGCGCTGCGGGGCTCCGCGGATTCGTTCGACTCGATGGCGGAGTCACGTGCGCGCCAACCGCGCTGCGGGGCACCGCGGATTCGTTCGACTCGATGGCGGAGTCACGTGCACGCCGACCGCGCTGCGGGGCACCGCGACTCCGCGCGAATCGGCGGCGGGCGGCCGCTGCCCTGCTGCGCTTCCTGCGGGCCCGCAGCTTTCGGAGCGAGGCCGGCACGCGCTCGCGCGGCGTGCCTTCCGGCCGTTGGATCGCCTGGCCCGCCGTACTGGTCGAATGGTTGCGCCCGCCGCCTGAGTCGCGCTGCGCGCGGTACCCCACACCGCGGTCGGCGCGCC
>CAYGXL010000031.1:0-7068 GCA_964353935.1 uncultured Burkholderiaceae bacterium
GCAGCGATCCCGAGTTCTTCGCGCGCCTGTCGCGCCAGCAGTCGCCCCGCTTCCTGTGGATCGGCTGCGCCGACAGCCGGGTGCCGGCCAATGAGATCGTCGGCCTGCTGCCCGGCGAGCTCTTCGTCCACCGCAACGTCGCCAACGTGGTGGTGCCCAGCGACCTCAACTGCCTGTCCGTGATTCAGTTCGCGGTGGACGTGCTCAAGGTCGAGCACATCATCGTGTGCGGCCACTACGGGTGCAGCGGGGTGACCGCGGTGCTCGAAAACCGCCGCGTGGGCCTCGCGGACAACTGGCTGCGCCACGTGTGGGACGTCCATCACAAGCACGAGGCGCGCGTCGATGCCGTGGCGCCCACCGGGCAACGGATCGACCACCTGTGCGAGCTCAACGTGATCGAGCAGGTCGCCAACGTCTGCCAGACCACGATCGTGGGCGACGCCTGGGACCGCGGCCAGCGGCTCTCCGTGCACGGCTGGGTGTACGGCCTGCAGGACGGGCTCGTGCACGACCTCCTCACCACCGTGACGGCGCGGGACGAGACCAACACGCGGTACAGGGCGGCGCTCGCCGCGCTGTAGGCAGCGAGCACAGCCTCTTCAACCGCACACTCCGCCGCGACCTTGCCGAGCAGTCCCGCCCTCAACCGCCGCAGGCGAACACGATCGGCGCACGGGAGCGATGCAGGCGCCGTGGAAGAGTCCAGGATGAACCGTTCGGGTCGAACCACCCCGCAGCATGACTTCCGGATGCGGTACGGCGACGAGATCGCCGACATCGTCGAGATGCATTCCGCACAGCGCGCGCAACCCGCGAGCCGTCCTGCGCCGCACGACATCAAGGCCACACTGGTGGCCATCGTCGCCGATCCCGACGCCGCCGACCTCCGGCGCATCGACCCGCTGACCCGCGCGCTTCTGATGGACCCGGCGTGGCGCAGGTTGCGCACTCAATCGCTGTCCGCGTTGACCGGCGATCAGCTGGTGGAGTGCGCGAAGTACGCGCTCGATCACTTCCCTCCCCTCAGGAAACCGGTCATCGACCGGGGCGAAGTGATGCTGGCTCTTTCACTGCTCGCCGCCGCCAGGACCTGGCATGCGGCAAGGCGCATCAACCTCGTGCGTGAGGCCTTGTCGCTGGCCTTCCACGTCGAACATGTGCGCGCGACCGCGATCATCAGGAAGGCGCATCGCGAGTTGCGCGCGGGGACATGACGCCGGACTGACCCGGCCAGCCATGCTCGAGGATCGCCCCCTGCCCCCCATGCACCTCGGCCTGCGCCTGTTCCTCCCGTTCGCCGCCGGCTACTTTCTCTCGTACCTGCTGCGCAACGTCAACGCCGTCATCGCGCCGGAGCTCACGCGCGAGCTCGGCGTGTCGGCGGCCGACCTGGGACTGTTGACCTCCGCCTACCTGCTGACCTTCAGCGCCTTCCAGCTGCCCCTCGGCATCCTGCTGGACCGCTACGGGCCGCGCCGCGTCGAGGCGGCGCTGCTGCTGATCGCCGCCGCGGGCAGCGCGTGGTTCGCGGTCGGCACGAGCCTGGGCGAACTGGCGTCCGCCCGCGCGCTGATCGGCCTGGGCGTCTGCGCCTGCCTGATGGCGGCCTTCAAGGCCTTCGCGGTGTGGTTCCCCGCCGAGCGGCTGCCGTCGCTGAATTCGGCGGTGATGGTGGCCGGGGGACTCGGCGCTCTCACCGCCACCACGCCCCTCGCCTGGGCCGCGCCGATCCTCGGGCGTGACGGACTGTTCTTCGTGCTCGCCGCGCTGGCGGTGCTGGCGGCGGCCGGCATCTGGTCGACGCCGGAGAAGCCCGCCTCGGCAGCCGGCGGTACGCTGGGGCAGCAGCTGCGCGAGCTGGGCCGAGTGCTGGGCAGCCGGGTGTTCTGGCGCTACGCGCCCATGACCGCCACCGGCCTCGGAGGCTTCGTCGCGCTCCAGGGGTTGTGGGCCGTTCCGTGGCTGATGCAGGTCAGCGGGCAGACGCGCGAGGCCGCCGCCTTCCACATGCTGCTGACCACGCTGGCCATGGTCGGCGGGTTCCTCGTCACGGCGGTGGGCATCGGCCCGCTGCGCCGGCGCGGGCTGCTGCCGGGCCGGGTGATGGCGATCGCCAATGCGGCCGGCCTGCTCGCCATGCTCGCGCTGTGGTGGGGCGCGGGCGGCACCCACGCGCTATGGTCCGTGCTCGGCGTTGTCTTCGCGGTGGGCAACCTCGCCTACGCCGAAATCACGAGCCGCTTCGATCCAACACTCGCGGGACGCGTCAACGCCGCGCTCAACCTGGCGACCTTCGTCGGCGCGTTCTCGATCCAGTGGGGCTACGGGGTGATGCTGGACGGCCTGCGCGCGGCGGGCTGGACCGCGACGGCCAGCCACCGGGCGACGTTCTTGACGCTGCTGGCGCTGCAGGCCGCCGGCTTCGGCTGGTTTCTCTGGAACCGGCGGTACGCGACCGGGGCCGCGCTGGCCTCGCGGACGGGCGCCGCCGACTGACGCTTCGTTGCCCCTCGCTAGGCGGCCGCGCCGAGCTCGGTCTGGAAGATCAGCCCCGCGTGCTCGCGCATCTTGTGGAACTCGATCCCGGGAAAGCGCTCCTGCGTGACCGACAACTCGCCGGGATACTCGCAGACGAAGGTCGGCGCATCGACCGCGTCGTACGCGATCCGGTGCCCGTTGCTCTCGATGAACAGCTTGAGATCGCGCGGGTCCTCCGCGGTGATCCACCGCGCGATGCGGATGTTCGATGACGACAGGCGCGCCTGGACGCCGTACTCGTGCTCGAGCCGGTGCATCACGACGTCGAACTGCAGCGCGCCGATCGCTCCCAGCAGAAGCGGACCGCCCCCGTGCCGCTGGAAGACCTGGATGGCGCCCTCCTCACCGAGCTGCTTCAGCCCCAGCTTCAGCTGCTTGGCGCGCATCGGATCGGCGAGCTCGACGCTCTGGAACATCTCGGGCGCGAAGAACGGCAGCCCGGTGAACTGCAGGTCCTCGCCCTCGGTGAGTGAATCGCCTAGTTGCAGCGCGCCCCGGTTCGGGATGCCGATGATGTCGCCCGGATAAGCCACGTCGAGCACGTCGCGCCGCTGCGACAGGAAGGAGACCACGGTCGACGGCCGGATGGTCTTGCCGTTGCGCACCACCTTGATCTGCATGCCCCGCTCGAAGCGGCCCGAGCACACCCGGGCGAACGCGATGCGATCGCGGTGGGCTGGATCCATGTTCGCCTGGATCTTGAACACCACGGCCGTGAAGGCCGGCTCGGTGGGCTCGACCAGCCTCTGCACCGCGCGCCGGGGCAGCGGCGGCGGCGCCAGATCGACCAGCGCGTCGAGCACTTCGCGCACGCCGAAACTGCTCAGCGCGGAGCCGAAGAACACGGGCGTCTGGTGGCCCGCCAGGAATTCATCCAGTTCGAACACGGAGCCCGCGCCGCGGATCAATCCCATCTCCTCGTCCGCCTGCACGAACTCGTCGCCAAAGCGCTCCGCGCACTCGGCGTGGGCGAGTTCCTGCGGCGGGGCGCCCGCGCCGGCCGCATCGCCGTCGCGCGGGAACACGCGCATGCGGTCGCGCCGCATGTCGAAGATGCCGCGGAAGCGCGTTCCCATCCCGACCGGCCACGTGAACGGGCTGGCCGCCATGCCCAGCGCCTCTTCGATCTCGTCGATCAGCGTGAGCGGCTCGCGCACCTCGCGGTCGAACTTGTTGATGAACGTGATGATCGGGATGCGACGCGCGCGGCAGACCTCGAGCAGCCGGCGGGTCTGCGGCTCGACCCCGTTCGCGCCGTCGATCACCATCAGCGCGGCGTCGACCGCGGTCAGCACGCGATAGGTGTCCTCGGAGAAGTCCTGGTGGCCCGGCGTGTCGAGCAGGTTGATGACGAAACCCCGGTACTCCATCTGCATCACGGAACTCGCGACCGAGATTCCGCGCTCCTTCTCGATCTGCATCCAGTCCGAGGTCGCATAGCGCGATGCCTTGCGCGCCTTCACGGTGCCGGCGATGTGGATCGCGCCCGAATGCAGCAGGAGCTTCTCGGTGAGCGTGGTCTTGCCCGCGTCCGGGTGGGAAATGATGGCGAACGTGCGCCGGCGGGAAACCTCGTGTTCAAGCGTCATCGGGCGAACTCAACGGATGTGAAGGTCGGCAGTGCATGCGTGCGCGACGGAGCGACGGCGAAAGTGGAGCCCGCGCCGCTCGAGGCGGGCAGCCAGTCGACTGGATCCTGGATGCCGGGCAGTGGCGCTCACGCCACGCGGCCGACCGCGGCGGACTTGCCGGGCGGAACAGCGACGCCCTCGCGCCGCCGCCGGGCCGGCGCGCCAGGCCCGCTGTCGTTCTACTTCCCGGCGGGCGGCGTCTTGCTCTTGTCGGTGCCGAAGGGCACCGCGGGCACGCCGGGCTTCTTGGACTGCTTCGGCTTCTTCTTTTCCTTGCTGCTTCTCTGCTGGCCCTTTGCCATTTGCACGCTCCTCGTTCAGGAAAGGCCGAAGTATCGACGATTGGAGGCCGTCTGCAAATTGAGGCGCTTCAGTTCGGATCGCCCTGTTTTCCCAGCAAGTCCTTCAGCCCGGCGAACGGCGAATGCGTGGACGAGGGCCCAGCGTCCGCGCCAGTGCTTCCGGTGCCTGTCGCCGCCTCGAGCTGGCGCTGGTGCTCGTTGTCGTGGCAGTAGAGGCACAACAGTTCCCAGTTGCTGCCGTCCGGCGGATTGTTGTCGTGGTTGTGGTCGCGGTGATGGACCGTCAGTTCGCGCAGATTCCTGAGCGTGAACTCCCGCGCGCAGCGACCGCAGATCCACGGGTAGATCTTGAGTGCCCGCTCCCGGTAGCTCTGGGCGCGCTCGTCCTGGAGGCGACGTTGCTCCGCGATGACGCGATCAAGTTTTCCGGGGTCCTGGGGTTTCAAGTGTGTACCGCACCGGCAACAGTGCGCGATCGGGATAGGCTGGCCGAACATTAGTCCGCGCCGCGGCAACGTGGAAGGCCTCGCGCAGCGGCTCCAGCGGGCCGACTCAACGTCTGCCTTCAACTCGCGTGGTCGCTCGCGTGCGGCCTGCGAGAACGATAAGCGTGTACTGTATGGATTAACAGTCTCCGCCCTCGCCTACGCCCTCCTCTCCGCCCGTCACCGCCGTGCCCGCTTCCTCGCTCGCCCCGCGTCCCGTCGCCGAACCGCCCTCCTCCGGCATCGACCGCCTTCTCGCGCGCCTGAACCCCGACCAGCGCGCCGCGGCCCGTCACGGCCTCGACGGCTCCGATGGCGGACCGCTGCTGATCATCGCCGGCGCCTGCACGGGCAAGACCAACACGCTGGCGCATCGCGTCGCCTGCCTCGTGGCGAGCGGCGTCGATCCGCGGACGATCCTGCTGCTGACCTTCTCGCGCCGCGCCGCGGTGGAGATGACCCGGCGCGTCGAAGGCATCGTGGCCGGATTGGGCGAACAGTGGGCGCGCGTGGCGCACACCGTGCTGCCGTGGGCCGGGACCTTCCACGGCGTCGGCGCGCGGCTGCTGCGTGAGTACGCGGAGCGCTGCGGGATGGACCCGGCCTTCACGATCCTTGACCGCGAGGACGCGGCCGACCTGATGAACCTCGTGCGCGCCGAGCTGCGGCTCAATGAAAGCGGCGAGCGTTTCCCGCTGAAGGGAACGTGCCTCGCGATCTACTCGACCGCGGTGAACAAGCAGGCGCGCCTCGACCGCGTGCTGGCGGACGACTTCCCGTGGTGCGCGACGTGGGAGCCGCAGCTGCGCACGCTCTTCGCAGCCTACGTGGAGGCGAAGCAGCGTCAGGGCGTGCTCGACTACGATGACCTGCTGCTCTACTGGGCGCAGCTGATGGACGAGCCGGCGCTCGCCGCCGACGTGCGGCAGCGCGGCCGCCACGTGCTGGTCGACGAGTACCAGGACACGAACCGCCTGCAGGCCGCCATCCTGCTCGCGCTGAAGCCGGACGGGCGCGGGCTCACGGCCGTCGGCGACGACGCGCAGGCGATCTACGCCTTCCGCGGCGCGACCGTGCGCAACATCCTCGACTACCCCGCGCTCTTCACGCCGCCGGCGCGCACCGTCACGCTCGCGCGCAACTACCGGTCGACGCAGTCCATCCTCGACGCCACCAACGCGGTCATCGCGCTCGCCAGCGAGCGATTCACGAAGGATCTCTGGAGCGAGCGCGCCTCCGACGAACTGCCGCGCATCGTCGCCGTCGCCGACGAAGCGGACCAGGCGCGCTACGTCGTCGAGCAGGTGCTGGAGCGGCGCGAGGCGTCGATCGCGCTGAAGTCGCAGGCCGTGCTCTTCCGCGCGTCGAGCCACAGCGCGGTGCTCGAACTGGAACTCGTCCGCCGCAACATCCCGTACGTCAAGTTCGGCGGGCTGAAGTTCCTGGAAGCCGCGCACGTGAAGGACGTGCTCGCGTTCCTGCGGCTGCTGCAGAACCCGCGCGATCGCGTCGCCGGATTCCGCGTGCTGCAGTTGCTGCCCGGCGTCGGCCCGAAGACGGCGTCACGGCTCCTGGATGCGATGGCGCACGCCGATCCCGCGGACGTCCTCGGGCAAGCGACGCCGCCGCAGGCCGGCGCGGACGAGTGGGCCGCGTTCGCGTCGTCGTTCGGCCTGCTGCGCGGACAGTCTGCGGGCTGGCCCGCGGAGCTCGAGCTCGTCAACCAGTGGTACGAACCGCACCTGCAGCGCCGGCACGACAACGCCGACGTCCGGCTCGGCGACCTGCGCCAGCTCGAGGCGATCGCGGCCGGCTATCCGTCCCGCGAACGGTTCCTCACCGAACTCACGCTCGATCCGCCGGGCGCCACCAGCGACGAAGCCGGGCCGCCGCTGAAAGACGAGGATTACCTGATCCTGTCGACGATCCACTCGGCCAAGGGCCAGGAGTGGAAGGCGGTGTATCTCCTCAACGCGGTCGACGGCTGCATCCCGTCGGACCTGTCGACGGGCACCACCGCCGAGATCGAGGAAGAGCGGCGCCTGCTGTACGTCGCGATGACCCGCGCGAAGGACCACCTGACCGTCGTCGTTCCGCAGCGCTTCTACG
>CAYGXL010000031.1:7168-14539 GCA_964353935.1 uncultured Burkholderiaceae bacterium
TTGATGAGCGGCAAGGAAGCCGCCGTGTACGTCGTGCGCTGCGGCGAGGAAACCCGCTGCGCCAAGGTCTACAAGCAGGCCACGCACCGCAGCTTCCGGCAGGCGGTGGACTACACCGAGAACCGCAAGGTCAAGAACACGCGGCAGGCACGCGCGATGGCCAAGGGCACGCGCTTCGGCCGGCAGGCGACCGAGGCCGCGTGGCAGAACGCCGAGGTCGACGCGCTGTACCGGCTGGCGGCCGCGGGCGTGCGCGTGCCCAAGCCATTCAACTTCCTCGACGGCGTCCTGCTGATGGAACTCGTGGCCGACTCCCACGGCGACGCCGCGCCGCGGCTCAACGACGTCGTCTTCACGCCCGAGGAGGCGCGCGCCCACCACGCGACGCTCGTCAGGGAAGTCGTGCGCATGCTGGCGGCCGGCGTCGTCCACGGCGACCTGTCGGAGTTCAACGTGCTGCTGGCCGCCGATGGCCCGATGATCATCGACCTGCCGCAGGCGGTGGACGCCGCCGGCAACAATCACGCGAGCCGCATGCTGCTGCGCGATGTCGCGAACCTGCGCAACTTCTTCGGCCGCTTCGCGCCCGACCTGCTCGACACGAACTACGGCGCGGAGATCTGGGACCACTACGTCCGCGGTGACCTGCACCCGGACATCGAACTCACCGGCCGCTTCGTGCAGGAGCACGCGGCGGTCGACCTCGTGAGCGTGATGCGCGAAGTCGACGACGCGCTCGCCGAAGAGAAGTTCCGGCGCCAGCAGCTCGCCGTCTGACCGCGCCTATCGGCGCAGGGCGATCGTCACCAGGACGGAGGCGTCCTCGATCGCGGCGACTCCGTGCACGACGTTGCGCGCCAGGTACATCAGCTGGCCGGCCGCGAGGTGGTTGCTGTCGCCGTCGACCGTGACGTCGATCCGTCCCTCGATGCACTGGATCGTGATCTCGCCGGCCACCTTGTGCGGCGGCATCGACTTGCCGGCGGGAAGCACCAGCCGAACGACCTCGAGGTCCTCGGTCTTGAACAGCGCCACGGTCCGCTCGTCCGTGAACGAAGATCCGTGCGGACGCACATCGATCACCTGCCCTGAGCGTGCGTGCGGAATGGCCATGTCGCGCTGTCTTCCCTACCCTGGCCTCACCGCTGCAGCGGCCGCTGGTGGACCGCCGTGTCCGTGTGCTGCCGGAACGACACGGCCTTGCCGTCCCTGAACTTCCACACGTGGGCGAACGGCGCCCGGAAGCTCTTGCCGGTGGCCTTGTAGGTGCCGCTGTACTCGCCCAGCGCGACGACGGTGTCGCCTTCGGCGACGAACTCGCCGGGAACCGCCGCGTAGCCGTCCCACTCGCCACCGAGCTTCATGAACACGTTCTGCAGGACCGCCTCCGGGCCCACCGACAGCCCGCCGTACGGCCCGCCCTCCGCCTCGGTCCAGCGCACATCCGGCGCAAGGATGGCCAGCACGGACGCGATGTCGCCCCTGGCAAACGCCGCGTAGACACTCTGGACGATCCCGGTGTTCTCGTTCACTTCGCCCTCCGCAAGTGGCACGGCCCTCGGCGGTCTGCCGGGCCGCTTTCGATCCATGAGAGTGCCGGGGAAACGCTCCGCTGTCGAGACGAGCGACCGCGCCTGGCAGCCGCTCGCGGTCTTCGCCTGCATTCGGCCATTCGACCCTCGGTTAGCATCACCCACCGGATCCCCGGTTCGGAGTCTCGTTCGATGCCACTCGAAGTCCTCTTCCTGTTCGGGCTCATCCTCGTCAACGGCGTGTTCGCGATGTCGGAGATCGCGCTGGTGACCGCGCGGCGCGGTCGCCTGCAGTCGCTCGTCGAGCAGGGCGACCGCGGGGCCGCGGCCGCCCTCGCGCTGAACGAGGACCCGACCCGGTTCCTCTCAACGGTCCAGGTCGGCATCACCACGATCGGCATCCTGAGCGGCATCGTGGGCGAAGCCGCACTCGCCGCTCCCCTGGGCGAGTGGCTGATCCACCTCGGCGTCGAGCCCGCCCACGCCCGCCTGGGCGCCACCGCGCTGGTCGTCGTCGTCGTGACCTACTTCTCGATCGTGCTCGGCGAACTGGTGCCGAAACGCCTCGGGCAGATGTCGGCCGAGGGGGTCGCGCGGCGCGTCGCGCTGCCGATCGTGGGGCTCGCAAAGATCGCCAGGCCCTTCGTGCGCCTGCTGTCGGCGTCGACGACCGTGCTGCTGCGGCTGATCGGCGTGCGCAACACCACGCTGAACGCCGTGACCGAGGAAGAGATCCAGCAGCTCATCAAGGAGGGCTCGGAGTCCGGCGTCATCGACGAGCAGGAACGCGCGATGGTCCGCAACGTCTTCCGTCTCGACGACCGGCAGATCGCGTCGCTGATGACGCCGCGCTCCGACATCGTGTACCTCGACCTCGAGGACACGCGTGAAGAGAACCTGCGCAAGGTGCTGGAGTCCGAACGCTCGCGCTTCCCGGTCTGCCGTGGCGGCCTGCGCGACGTGGTCGGCATCGCGAGCGCCCGGCGCCTGCTGCACCAGACGATCCGGGGCGAGGCGGCGGACATCTCGACGGCGCTCGATCCGGTGGTCTACGTGCCGGAGTCGCTGACCGGGATGGAGCTGCTCGAGAACTTCCGCTCGTCGACCAGCCATCTCGCGCTCGTCGTCGACGAGTACGGCGAAGTGCAGGGGCTGGTCACGCTGCAGGATCTCTTCGAGTCGATCGCCGGCGAGTTCAAGACGCCGCGCAGCGAGGACGCGTGGGCGGTGCAGCGCGCCGACGGCTCGTGGCTGCTGGACGGCCTCATTCCGATCCCCGAACTGAAGGACCGCCTCGGCTTCGGCACGGCGCCGGAGGAAGAGCTCGGGCGCTACAACACGCTGTCCGGGATGATGATGCTGCTGCTCGGTCGCGTGCCGTCCGTGGGCGACGTCGTCGACTGGCAGGGCTGGCGCTTCGAGATCGTCGACATGGACAAGCACCGGATCGACAAGGTGCTCGCGTCCGCCATGGATCCGTTCGCACGCATCGACGCCGCGCCGGTGAGGTGATTTGTCGCATTGCGGGAGCGACGACAGCCAATGCGTCCGCAGTCGTGGCCGCTGAACCACTCGCCCTGCCTCAAGTAGCGCGCCGCATCCGACGCTTTCTTCGCAAGAACACGATGCCCCACGCATTTGCGGGGCCGCGGCGACGCCGCAGGCGGCAACGCGGGATACCGTGCGCAGGCGAGGTGCGCAAGATGTCAGCGCGCGTTCGGGGTCGTGCGCAGCGGGTGCGTCGACCTCGTGCAACGCGCTCGCTGACGGAGGAAACATGGCCAAGTATCTCTTTGAAGCCCGCTACACGCTGGAGGGCGGCAAGGGCGTCGCCCGCGAAGGTGGCACAGGCCGTCGGGCGGCGATCGCGAAGATGGCCGAGGAAATGGGCGGCAAGCTGGAGTCGTTCTACTTCGCGTTCGGCGACGTCGACGCCTACGTGATCGTCGACCTGCCGGACAACAAGACCGCCGCCGCCGTGGCGCTGGCGGTCAACAGCGCGGGCGGCGCGACCGTGAAGACGATCGTGCTGATTTCGCCCGAAGACATGGACGCGGCGGGCAAGAAGACCGTCGACTATCGGGCTCCGGGGCGCTGACCTCTCCTGTCGTGCATGGGAAGGAGACCTTCGCACTGAGGCGCCACTGCGCCCGTGGCGCCACTGCCCGGGTGGTTGCTTCTCCTTGCGCGTCCGTCACGAGGGTCACTCGCGTACAGGGAACGCAGCGCGTCAGCTCGCGCGCACCATCTGCACGATCTTGCTGACGTCCACCGTGCGCGCCTGCTGCTCGATCTGCGGCGCGTACTGCGCCTGCAGTCCCCTGGCCTGCGTGAGCATCGAGCCGTAGGCGTCCTTGAGCATCTGCGTGGACATGGTGCGGCCGCCGGCGTAGTAGCGCCTGGCCACCTGCCCCAGCGCGTAGGTCGTTGCGAACGAGAACGCCGCGCCGGTCGCGCCGCGCGCGAGGCCACCTGCCATCCGGCCCCCCACCTTGCCCAACAGCCCGCCGATCACCTTGCGGCCGATCTCCTCGAGGTACTGGCCGGTCAGTCCCACGCCCATCGTGGCCAGCAGGTCCTTGATGTGGCCGCGGTCGAGCTCGTAGCCGTGCGCCGTGCCGATGCGATAAACCATCTTCATCTGCAGCGGAATGATGGCCATGCTCGCCATCGACTGCGGCAGCAACTCCAGCGCCCCGTTCAGGATCGAGTAGTTGAGGACCATCTTGTCGAGCTCGGCGTCGCTGCGGGACGCGACGCTTGCGACGACCGGTCCCGCGCTCGCTGCGGCCGCCGTTGCGGCCGTCGCAGCCGCTGCTGCAGCCGGCCTGCCGATGATGTCCTCCAGCGGCACGGTGGCGAGTGCATCAGCGGTTGCCGCCGGTTCGGCCATCTGCGGCTGGGTGAGGCCGAGCGCCTGGCCCAGTTCGGCAAGAAAGCGCGTCTCGGCCTCGTTGCGCAGGCCGTCGGCGTCGCACACCCCCACCGCCAACTCGAACGCAAGCTGCTTGAGCTCCGGCGAGGACATGGCCGCGGCGGCGCTCGCGACGGTGGCGCGTTTGAGCAGCACGTCCTGATACAGCGAAGCCATGTTGATCTGTGCGTCGCCCAGCGACTCGGCCACGCGCTTGACCTCGGCGCGCTCCGCATCGGCCTTGCTGCCGTCGGCGAAGGCGGCCAGCAGGGCGATGGTCAGCAGGGCATTCTGGTCGGCAGTGTTCATGGGCAGGTTCCTGAGAAGGGGACGAGTTGAGACAGATGGCGGCGATCTTGCTCCGGACAATGCGGGAAACCCCTCCGTCCATCGCACGCTGGCGCAGTTCGTCGCATTCGCGCGGGCCGGCCGGGACTGCCAACCAGTTGCTGGGGATGAAACGTCCGCCGTCTACCATCATGAGCCTGGCTCGGATGAACGTCACTCCCTGAACGACGGGGCCAAAGCAGCAAACTCATCAGGACAGGGTCCATTCACGTGTCTCGCGGCGTCGTCTTCGCCCTGACCGCCTACTTGATGTGGGGCGTGTTCCCGCTCTACTTCAAGCAGGTGCAGAGTGTCGCCCCGCTCGAAGTGCTGGCGAACCGGATGCTCTGGTCGCTCGTATTCGTCGCGGGGCTGTTGACCATCCTGCGCGGGACGCGGTGGCCGCGCGACCTGCTGAAGGACCGCCCACCCATCGGCTTGTTTGTCCTGAGCGCCCTGGCGATATCGATCAACTGGCTCATCTACATCTGGGCGGTCAATTCCGGGCACATCGTCGATGCGAGCCTGGGCTACTTCATCAATCCGCTGCTCAACGTCCTCATCGGCGCGGTGTTCCTGCACGAGCGGCTGAGGCCCGCGCACTGGGTGGCGGTTCTGCTGGCGGCGGCAGGCGTCGCCTGGCTGACGTGGAGCGCGGGACAGCTGCCGTGGATCGGACTCACTCTCGCGATCTCGTTTTCCTTCTACGGCCTGTTGCGCAAACGCGCGCCCCTGGGCGCCATCGAGGGGCTGGCGGTCGAGACGGCCCTGCTCGCTCCCGCCGCGCTCGCCTACCTGGTGTGGCTCGCTTTTCATCATCAGAGCGACCTGGTCGCTGCCTTGAGCGACGGGCGCCCTGCGCTCGTGGTGTGGCTGCTGCTCGCAGGACCGATCACTGCCGTGCCGCTACTGTTCTTTGCCGCTGGCGCGCGGCGCATCCCGTTCGCCACGCTCGGCATTCTTCAGTATGTCGGGCCTTCGCTGCAGTTGCTCATCGGCGTTCGGCTCTATGGCGAGGCGTTCGAGGCCGACAAGCTGATCGCCTACGGCGCGATATGGATTGCGCTTGCGATCTTCAGCATCGACGGGCTGTTGCAGTGGCGCTCATCGAGGTCGAATCAGCCGTAGTTCGCTCCAATGTCATTGCGAAGTTCAATATTGTCCTGACGACAGAATCAACGTTGCCATCGAGGAGTTGCCATGACCACCACTCGAATCGAACACGACGCGTTCGGCGACATCGAGGTGCCCACCGACGCGCTGTGGGGTGCGCAGACTCAGCGTTCGCTGCTGCACTTCCGCATCTCGAGCGAGCGCATGCCCGAGGCGCTGCTGACGGCGCTGGCGCGCGTCAAGCGCGTCGCGGCGCGCGTCAACGGCGAGCTCGGCTTGCTCGAAGCACCGCTGGCCCAGGCCATCGCGCGGGCTGCCGACGAGGTGCTGGCCGGTGCGCATGAAGGCGAGTTTCCGCTCTCGGTGTGGCAGACCGGCTCCGGCACGCAGACGAACATGAACATGAACGAGGTGCTGGCCAACCGGGCGTCCGAGCTGCTGGGCGGCGCGCGGGGCGAGTTGCGCCTGGTGCACCCGAACGATCATGTCAACCTGGGGCAGTCGTCCAACGACGTGATCCCCACCGCGATGCACGTCGCGGCGATCACGGTCATCGCCAATGACCTGACCCCTGCCCTGCGCGGGCTGCGCCGGACCCTCGCGGATAAATCTGCGGCGTTTGCGGACATCGTGAAAATCGGCCGCACCCACCTGCAGGACGCCACGCCGCTGACGCTCGGGCAGGAAGTCTCGGGCTGGGTGGCGCAGCTCGATCTGGCCGAGCAGGCGATCGCGGCCGGCCTGGCGCCGCTGCACGAACTGGCCATCGGCGGCACCGCGGTCGGCACCGGCCTCAACACGCACCCGCAGTTCGGCCAGCGCGTCGCGGCCGGCCTGGCCGCCGACACCGGCCTGCCGTATTGCTGCGCATCGAACCGCTTTGCAGCACTCGCCGCGCACGATGCGCTGGTGCACGCGCACGGCGCGCTGAAGGGGCTGGCGGTGGCGCTGACGAAGATCGCCAACGACGTGCGCTGGCTGGCGTCCGGCCCGCGCTGCGGCCTGGGCGAGGTGCGCCTGCCGGAGAACGAACCCGGCAGTTCGATCATGCCGGGCAAGGTCAACCCGACCCAGTGCGAAGCACTCGTCATGGTCGCGGCCCAGGTGATGGGCAACGACGTGGCCGTGTCGATCGGCGGCGCCTCGGGCCAGTTCGAACTGAACACCGCCAAGCCGCTGATCGCCCATAACTTCCTGCAGAGCGTGCGGCTGCTGGCCGATGCCATGGCGAGCTTCGACGCGTACTGCGCGTGCGGCATCGAGCCCGACCGCCAACGCATCGCCGCGCTCGTGTCGCAATCGCTGATGCTCGTGACAGCGCTCAGCCCGCACATCGGCTACGACCGGGCGGCGGCCATCGCGAAGAAGGCCCATGCCGACGGGACTTCGCTGCGCGAGGCGGCCCTGGCGCTGGGCGCGGTGACGGCCGCGGAATTCGACGACTGGGTGCGACCGGAGCGGATGGTGTGAGCGAAGAAGGCCGCG
>CAYGXL010000031.1:14639-19242 GCA_964353935.1 uncultured Burkholderiaceae bacterium
TGCACCTCGATGGGGCGCCGTCCGCGCGAGGCCATCACCCTTCCCCGCTGGAGAACCGCTATCGGATGCCGTTCGATGTCGCCTTACTTCATGGTGCGCTGGGCATCCGTCTGCGTCGCGATGTCCAGCACCTCGCTGAGGCTCCGATTCCGCGCCCTCGGCGGCCGGACGATCATCCGGCCGACCCAGCGGCCGGCGATGGCGCCAACCACGGCACCGCCCAGTGCGCCGATCGTCCCGAAGACAGCCCCCCCACCGTCATCGCCAGCAATCCGGCGGCGGCGCCTCCGGCAACGGCGCCGAGCGAGGTTGCGACTTCCATTGTTCCGTTGTCCATTCGTTCGTCCATTGAATTTCGTGTTTCGATCGGTCAACTCCGCAGCCGGTGAAGCACGCGTATGGACGCACAACCGAGTACCCATGCACTTTCTGCCTCCGTCTTCACCCCGTCTGTGCGGTGGCGTACACGACGCGTCGACGCAGAAGCGACGAGGATCCCGGAACGTGAGCGTCCGGCCCGAGCCTCCCGAGGGAGCTACCGGGGCGACGGGCGAACGCGCGGCGGAACTCCCTGTTAGATCAGACGCTGTCGACCGCGTTCCGACGACTCCAGACTCCGAGCAGCACCCGGGTGACCGTGAACATCACGGGGCCCAGGATCAGGCCGGACGGGCCGAGGACAATCAAGCCGCCGACGATCGAGACAAACGCCGTGAGGGAGTGCATCTTCAAGCGGCTGCCCACCAGCACCGGATACAGCAAGTTGTCCATTCCGCCGACCACGACCACGCCCCAAAGGGTGAGCAGCAGGGCGTTGCCCCCGCTGCCCTCCAGGGCCAGAAAGATGGCCGCTGGAATCCAGATGACGAACGCGCCCAGCACCGGCACCACGGCGAGCAGCCCCATGACAACGCCCCAGAGCAATGGCTCCGGCAAGTCCAGCCACCAGAACATCAGCCCGCCAAGGGCCCCCTGCACAGCCGCGACGGCAAAGGTTCCGTAGACCGTCGCGTGAACGGTATCGAACACTTCGCTGAACAGGCGATTCATGTCCGCCTTTGACAGCGGCGACAGGGACCGAAGGGACGCGAGCGCCATGCCCTGGTCGCGCAGGAAGTAGAAGAGCATGTAAAAGGTCAGGGCCAGGCCGACCAGATGCAGGATGGATCCCCGCACGAGCGCACCGGCCGCGCTGGTCAACCATGAGGTGGCCGCCCGGACCGTTTCCGGCAGATCGAGCTGTCGCTCGATCCAGCGGCCAACGGGCACAAGCCGCGGGTGGCTGTCGAAGGAGCGGCGCCAGTCGCCGGACTCGACCGCGGCGCTGACGGTCTCGGCACCGCTCGCGACTTCGCTGGCAATCCGCTCCGCCATGAACATCGCCGGGACGGCCACGACGAGAACCACCACCAGCACGCAAAGCGCGGCGGCCAGATTGCGGTGCTTGACTTTCGACTCGAGCCACCGATGGACCGGAGCGAACAAGACCGCCAGTGCCAATGCCCAGGCGAGGGCTGGAAAGAACGGGGCCGCCAGCAAGTAGCAGACATAGATCCCGGCGCCCGTCAGGACCATCAGCACGAGCGCATGGACATGGACGGGGGAACCCCAATCGCTCGCGGCCAGTGCCGCAGTTCGCTTGGTTTCGCGGTCGCCCATCGTGCCCGACTCTTCGTCGCCGGTCAGCGCCGGCGTGCGCAGCGGCTTGTCCTTCGGCAGCGAGTGTCCTTCTTCCTTCATGACGATTCGCCAGCCGTGGTTGCTCACGTCCCTGCCGTCAGCCGTCGGCGCTGGCACCCTGCTTGATTTATACAAAGATAGCCCCGCTGCACCGTGGTTTCGTTGCGCAAGGAAACACAAGCGGGCGCGGCGGTTGCGCGACGTCAAGGGAGATCCAGACATCGGGGCCCTTGCGAGTCGAGGCTGCTCTTCGAGGTGCCGCACGACGCGTTCATGGGCGCGCCTCGCGGCCTGCGAAAGCCGTGCGCGCAGAATGAGGCGGTGGCGCGCTGTCGCCGCTCGCAGCAGGCACCGTCGCATGTACGCCAGCGCACCGACGGTCGCCGCTCATGAGCCGACGATTCCAATTTGCCTCAGCCTTGTTACGCTCGCGCGGGGCTTGCGGTGCCGGTTCCCGCCGACGCGCGGCATAACATCGTCAATGCCGGGACTGAACCGTTGAAGCTCTACACGCTGTATGCGCCCCCGAATCACCGCGACGGTTTCGTTCACCACACACGAGCCGACGCCGAATCCGACACGGAACAGTTCGACGGCAAGACGACGGAGTAGTCGGTCCTGGTTGTTCCGACTTGCACGTCGCACCCGGACCCGTCCTTGCGTACGGCGAGACCGTTTCGACGGGACGCGACAGTCCAATGAGTGCAAATGCGGAGATCACCATGACGCCTGTGAAATACCGACTGAACTATGCAGCCGCTGCCGCGGCCGTGGCCATCTTCGCGCTGGCGGCCTGCCAGGAACGCAAACCTACGGAGGCGCCGATTCCCTCCGCGAGCAGCGGCGAGTATCCGACTCCCTCGGAAGCCGCGCCGTCATCGGCCAGTGGAGCCGGCACCGGTGCGGCCGTGTCCAGCGACGGCAAGGGCGACGGCAAGAAGTGAGCGCAATGGACGACGTGCAGGCGATGCGGCGGCCGGAGCTTCATTGACCCACGCACGCGGCGATCGACTCGTCGTCACCTGCGAGCACGGTGGGTGCGAGGTCCCGCACGCCTTTGCCGCGCTCTTCGCGGGCCGGGAGGCGCTGCTCGAAAGCCACCGCGGCTGGGACGCGGGCGCGCTGGATCTCGCCCGCCGGATGGCCGACGCGTTCCGCGTGCCGCTGCACGCCGCCACCACGACGCGATTGCTGGTCGACCTGAACCGTTCGATCCGCCATCGGCAATTGTTCTCGGAAGTCACGCGCGCGCTGCCGCTGGCGAGCCGACAGGACATCGTCGATCGCTACTACCGGCCCCATCGCCAGGCGGTCGAAGCCGAGATCGCGCGCTTGGTCGAGTCCGGCCGGCGGGTGATCCATGTCGCTTCGCACAGTTTCACGCCGACGCTCCACGACGTCCCGCGGCTGGCGGACGTCGCCTGGCTGTATGACCCTCGCCGCTCAGGCGAAGTGGCCTTCGCGCGCGCCTGGATGCAGGAAGTCGCGGCACTGGCACCGGACCTGCGTCTGCGCCGCAACTATCCGTACCGTGGCCGGGGCGACGGCCTGACGGCCGCGCTGCGCAGGCGCCATCCGGACGCGGCCTATGTGGGCATCGAACTCGAGGTCAACCAGTCGTTCGTCGAACAGCCCGGCCCCTGGGACAGGCTGAAGGCGGCGCTCATCGATTCGCTGAAGAAGGCGCTCGCCGGCACGTCGGATCGCTGAACGCCGCGTGGCGATACCGGCCGCGTGATCGACGGACGACGCGATGCCGCGCTCTACCACTCCAGTGGCGGCAACTCGTGGAAGACGCGCCTGGTGCCCTCGAGCCAACTCTGCGTCAACGCGTCGAAGTAGACGTCGCCCTCCTCGAACCGGCGCTTCATCGTCACCTCCAGGCTGTCGCGCGCGTAGCAGAGCAGGTCGATCGGCATGCCCACCGACAGGTTGCTGATCATCGTCGAGTCGAACGACACCAGAACGCACTTGGTCGCGTCTTCCATGGTCGCGCTCGACGTCACCGCCAGGTCGAGGATCGGCTTGCCGTACTTGGCTTCGCCGGTCTGCAGGAAGCACGTGTCGGTGTCCGCTTCGATGAAGTTGCCCTCCGCATAGATCCGGAACAGCCGCATGGCTTCGCCGGCGATCTGCCCGCCGAGGATGAACGACGCGTTGAACTTCAGGCCTCCGGTCTCCAGGAACGGGCCGTCGCGGCGCTCGATGTCGCGCATGGCGTCCGACACCAGGTTGGCCACGTCGAACATCGAGCCGACGCTCCAGATGTGAGGCGGATTGGCCGCGGCGCGCTGGCGCAGCAGGTTGATCACGGTCTGGGTGGCCGCCAGGCCGCCGGAACTGAGCAGCACCAGCACGCGGTCGCCGGCACGGTCGAACACCGTCATCTTGCAGAACCGGGCGTAGTTGTCCACGCCCGCGTGCGTGCGCGAGTCGCTGGCGAAGATCAACCCCTCGTCGAGCTTGACGCCGACGCAGTACGTCATGTGACAGGCCTTTCCGACCGACTTTCCATGCAATCGCAGAGCACGCGCCGCATTCAGGCCGCCGCGACTTCGTCGGTCCAGACCCGGAAGTGCTGCAGCGTGTTCGGGCCGAAGGTGCTCGACAGCGCGACGTCGCAGGCATCGCGACCGCGCGCGATGAGGACGCGGCCGATGCGCGGCGTGTTGTTGCGTGCGTCGAAGGTGTACCAGCGGTCACCCAGGTAGGCCTCGAACCAGCCGGCGAAGTCCATCGTCCCGTACGGCGGCTCGGTGCCCATGTCGCCCAGGTACCCCGTGCAGTAGCGGGCCGGAATGTTCACGCAGCGGCAGAGCGCGATCGCCAGGTGCGCGTAGTCGCGGCAGACGCCGCGACCTTCCTTGTACGCCTCCCAGGCCGTGCGCGTGTTCCGCGCATGCGGATACCCGAACTCGATGTG
>CAYGXL010000032.1:0-18193 GCA_964353935.1 uncultured Burkholderiaceae bacterium
GCTCCGAAGGCGCTCGCTCCCCCTTGGGGGGACGGCGCGCAGCGCCAAGGGGGCAGCATGAGCTGGTTGGGAGCGGTCGTGCCCTGGGCGATCGGCGGGCTTGCCCTGTCGATGCTGCTCGCCACCTGGCGGCTGCTGCGCGGGCCGGGATTGCCGGACCGCATCCTCGCGCTGGACACGCTGTACGTGAACTCGATGGCGCTGCTGATCCTGGTCGGGATCCGCTTCGACACGGCGCTCTACTTCGAGGCCGCCCTCGTCATTTCGATGCTGGGCTTCGTCGGAACGATCGCGCTGTCCAAGTACCTGCTTCGGGGAGACATCGTCGAATGACGGAACTTCCTGCCTGGATCGACAGGCTGGCTGCCGTGCTCGTGGTCGTCGGCGTCGCGTTCGCGCTCGTCGGATCGCTGGGTCTCGCGAAGCTCTCCGACTTCCTCAAGCGGCTGCATGGCCCGACCAAGGCGAGCACGCTTGGCGTGGGCTGCGTGCTTATCGCCTCGATGCTGTATTTCTCCGCGCGAGGCAACGCGACGCTGCACGAACTGCTGATCACGCTCTTCGTGTTCCTGACCGCGCCGGTGTCGGCGCACCTGCTCGTCAAGGCGGCGATGCGTCTCGATCCCCGGCTTGTTCCCCCAGACCCGCCGACTGTGACGGGAACCACACCCGGTGAACCGAACCGGGATGCGTCGCGTTGAGGCTGTCTCGGACCTCTAGAATCCGGGCTCCGCGAAGGCAAGGACAAAGATGAACCGCATGATGAAACGCATCCTGATCGCTGCCCTGGTCTGGGCTGCCGCCGGCAGCGCCGTGGCCCAGGTCAACGTCAGTTCCGCCTGGGCGCGGTCCACAGTGCCCGGCCAGAGCGGGACCGGCGCTTTCATGACGCTCGTCTCGAAGGATGGCGGAAAGCTGGTCGGCGCGGCCAGTCCAGTGGCTGGTGTCGTCGAGCTTCACGAAATGGCGATGGACAACAACATCATGAAGATGCGCGCCATTCCCGCACTCGACCTGCCGGCCGGGCGCGAGGTCCAGTTGAAGCCCGGCGGCTACCACGTGATGCTGCTCGACCTCAAGCGCCCACTGAAGGTCGGCGAAAAGGTGCAGATCGAACTGCGCCTGGAGATGCGCGACGGCAAGCGAGTCACGCAACCGGTCGAAGTCGAAGTGCGGTCGACCGCGCCCGGCAAGGACGCGCACAAGCACTAGGGTCGGTTCGCCGCTTCAGGCAGGCGTGACGACGTAGTCGCCGGCCTTCTTCACGGCCGCCCGCACCTCGTCGAGCGACAGGGGATCGGGTGACTCCAGCGTCGCACGCGGCGGATCCAGCGTCACCTGCACGTCGTCGGCGATCGATCCGAGCGCCTTGGTCACGCGCGCCACGCAACCGTTGCAGTGCATGCCGTCGATCCGGAATTCCTGCTGCATGGGCGGTCCTCGCTGAGTGTCCTGCGGGATCATGCCACGCGGGGCCCCGTGCCCGGGTGGGCTGCGCGCCGATGTGAATCGCGCCGCCCGGGAGCACCCCGGGTGTAATATCCGCGCGCCCCGCAGGTCGCGCCTCGCGATCCCTCGCCACACGCCCGCATAGAGCATCGCCATCCATGGACAGCGCGCAGATCGCCCCGCAGATGAAGGCCGAAATCCTGTCCGAGGCGCTGCCGTACATCCGGCGCTTCCACGGCAAGACGATCGTCGTGAAGTACGGCGGCAACGCAATGGTCGACCAGGAACTGAAGGAAGCCTTCGCGCACGACGTGGTGCTCCTCAAGCTGGTCGGCATGAACCCGGTCGTCGTCCACGGCGGCGGCCCGCAGATCGACGAGGCACTGGAGCGGGTCGGCAAGAAGTCCACCTTCATCCAGGGCATGCGCGTGACCGACGCCGAGACCATGGAGGTGGTCGAGTGGGTGCTCGCCGGCGAGATCCAGGGCGAACTCGTCACGATGATCAACCGCTTCGGCGGCCAGGCGGTCGGCTTGACGGGCAAGGACGGCGGGCTGATCCGGGCGCGGAAGCTGCGCATGCCGGACAAGGACGATCCGACCAAGAGCCACGATATCGGCCAGGTCGGCCAGATCGAAGCGATCAACCCGGCCGTCGTGAAGGCGCTGCAGGACGACGCCTTCATTCCGGTGATCTCCCCGATCGGTTTTGGCGAGGACGGCCTGACCTACAACATCAACGCCGATGTCGTCGCCGGGAAGATCGCGGAGATCCTCAAGGCCGAGAAGCTGGTGATGCTCACGAACACGCCGGGCGTGCTGGACAAGAACGGCAGCCTGCTGACCGGGCTGTCCGCGCGGCAGATCGACGAGTTGTTCGCCGACGGCACGATATCGGGCGGCATGCTCCCGAAGATCTCCTCGGCGCTCGAGGCCGCCAAGAGCGGAGTCAATGCGGTCCACATCATCGACGGGCGCGTCGATCACTGCCTGCTGCTCGAGATCCTGACGGATCAGGGCGTGGGCACGATGATCAAGTCGAAGTGATCCGCGACGTGATGACGGCGCCGCGTTTCCGCGGGCGAGCCGGCTCGCCCCGCTCAACTGCTGTTGCTGGAGCATCCCGGCCTGCCCGTCGCCGCCTTGTCTTCTTCTTCGACCTCGACGACACGCTGCACGATGCGTCGCACGCGATCTTCCGCCAGATCGACACCCGGATGACCGACTACGTCGAGAGACACCTCGAGGTCGACCGTGGCGAGGCCGACCGGCTGCGCGCGCTGTACTGGCATCGCTACGGCGCGACCCTGCTCGGCCTGGTGCGCCACCACGCGGTCGACGCAACGCACTTCCTGCGCGAGACCCACGACTTCGACGTGGCCGCGCTGGTGCGCGCCGAGCGCGGGCTCACGCGGCTGTTCGCGCGGCTGCCGGGGCGCAAGGTGCTGCTGACGAATGCTCCGATGGCCTATGCGAGCGAGGTCCTGCGAGCCCTCGCGGTGCACCGTCACTTTCGGTCGCGCTACACGATCGAGAGCATGCGGCTGCACGGCACGTTCCGGCCCAAGCCTTCCCGGATGATGCTGCGGGCGATGCTCGCGCGCGAGCGGGTGCCCGCCTCGCAGGCGGTCCTCGTCGAGGACAGCGCCGCCAACCTGAAGGCGGCCCGCGCGCTCGGATTTCGCACGGTGCTGATGACCGGGCACGGAGCGCGGGGCGGGTGCGGCCGCATGACGCGCCGCCGGGTGGCCCGCGCCGGCCTCGTGATCCGATCGCTGCACCAGCTGCCGCAAGGCCTCGAGCGCCTGCGTCGCTGAGGCCGGCTCTTCGCCCACGTTAAGCTTTCAGCTTCCGGATCCCTCTCCCTGGAGTGAACATGCCCGATCGTCCCGGGTTCCTTCGCCGGCTTTTCGTGGGCGCGTGGCGGTTGCTCGACTTCAGCCGCCGGCTCGTGCTGAACGTGCTGTTCGTGGCGTTCGTCGCTGTCCTGCTGATCGCCTGGTTCTCTTCCGACAGGCCGCGCCCCCTCGAGCCCGACACAGCGCTGGTGCTCAACGTGCAGGGCGACCTGGTCGAGGAGTACACGATCGGCCCGCGCGAAGCGGCGCTGGCCGAGGCGCTCGGCGAGCGGCGGTTCGAGACGCGGCTGCGGGACATCCTCGCGGTCATCGACCACGCCGCGCGCGACCCGCAGATCACGCGCGCGGTGCTCGTGCTAGACGAGATGGGCGCCGGCGGGCAGGCGACCCTGCGCGAAGTGGCCTCCGCACTCGAGAAGTTCAAGGCGGCTGGCAAGCCGGTCATCGCCTGGGGCGAGAGTTTCAGCCAGCCCCAGTACTACCTCGCCGCGCAGGCGAACGAGGTGTACATGCACCCGGGCGGCACGCTGGCCGTGCATGGGATGGGCGGTACGCGCATGTACTACAAGAACCTGCTCGACAAGCTCGGCGTGCGCATCAATACGTTCCAGGCGGGTCGCTACAAGAGTTTTGCCGAGCCGTTCACCCGCACCGGCCCGACGCCCGAGGCCCGGGAGGCAAACAGCTACCTGGTGAACGGACTCTGGTCCGTGTGGACGAGCGACGTCGAACGCGCTCGCAGGCTGCAGGCCGGGACGATCAACGCCGTGATCGAGGACCTGCCGCAGCGACTGGCCGCGGCGAACGGCGACCTCGCTCAACTCGCGGCGAGCGAGAAGCTGGTCGACGGCCTGAAGACGCGCGGCGAGTTCCGCCGGGCGTTGCTCGACGCGGGCGCGCCGCCCAGCGACGACGACGAAGAGACCTTCCGCCAGATCTCGATGTATTCGTATCTGGGCCATGTCCGCCCGCCGGCGACAGGCGATGCCGTCGGCGTGATCGTCGCGCAGGGCGAGATCGTCGGCGGCGACGCGCGCCAGGGCCGCGTCGGGTCGACTTCGACGGCGGCGTTGATCCAGCGTGCGCGCCAGGACGACAGCATCAAGGCGCTGGTGATGCGAATCGACTCGCCCGGCGGCATGGTGCAGCCATCCGACCTGATCCGCGAGCAGCTCGACCTGACGCGCGAGGCGGGCAAGCCGGTCGTCATCTCCATGGGCGATGTCGCCGCTTCCGGCGGGTACTGGATCGCCATGGGCGGCGACGAGGTCCTCGCCAATGCCGCGACGATCACGGGCTCGATCGGTGTCTTCGGAATCATCCCGACCTTCGAGGGCACGGCGGACAAGATCGGCATCACGACCGACAGCGTCGCGACGACGTGGCTGGGCGAGGCCACCGACCTCACCAGGCCGCTCGACAAGCGGCTGGAACAGGTGATCTCGCTGATGATCGGCAGCAACTATCGTGATTTCCTGGCGCTGGTGGCCGAGCGCCGCAAGTCGACCCCGGAGAAGATCAACGAAGTCGCGCAGGGTCGCGTGTGGACCGGCGCCCAGGCGCGCGAGCGCGGCCTGGTCGACGGGCTCGGAGGCATCGACGATGCAGTGAAGAGCGCGGCACGCCGCGCGTCGCTCGGCGACGGCTACCGCGTCGAGTACATCGAGCACGAGCCGCGCGGCCTGAGCCGTTATCTGTCGCTGCTGTTCGGCCGGGTGGCGGCATTCGCGCGGTCCGGGTTCGGCTGGGAGGACGCCGCGCAGGCACTGCTCGGGTCATCGACCGCGCAGGTGCAGCGCGAACTGGAGATGCTTGCGACGGCGCGCCGGCAACCCCTGACCGCGTTCTCCTACTGCTTCTGCGAGGTCCGCCAAAGCCCGTAACAGGCTGGAAAACGGAGCCTTGTTCGGCCGTTGCAAGGACAGCGGAGGCGCACCCGGCGGCGCGCTTCTCGGATAGTATGCATTCACGTCTGGCCCCGGCCGGGCGTATTTCGCAGCCACTTTCCCGACGCCCTGATGGACATTGCCAGCCCGCTCGCCAACCCGCGCAAGCCCGGTGCGCGCAAGCTGCAGATTCTGCAGACGCTGGCCGCCATGCTGGAGGATCCCAAGGGAGAAAGGGTCACGACGGCGGCACTGGCCGCCCGCCTCGACGTCTCGGAAGCGGCGCTCTACCGGCACTTCGCGAGCAAGGCCCAGATGTTCGAGGGCCTGATCGAATTCATCGAGACCACGGTCTTCGGACTGATCAACGAAATCAGCGTGAAGGAGACTTCAGGCCTCATGCAGGCACGGTCGATCATCGCGATGCTGCTCGAATTCGCCCAGACCAACCGCGGCATGACCCGCGTGCTGATCGGCGACGCGCTCGTGAACGAGAACGAGCGCCTGCAGGAGCGCATGAACCAGATGTTCGAGCGGATCGAGACGTCGTTGAAGCAGAGCTACCGGCTCGCGGTCACCGAGCACGAGCTGCCGGAGACGTTCGATGCGGCAGCTCGCGCCTCGTTGGTCGTCGCCTTCGTCCTCGGGCGCTGGCACCGCTTTGCCAAGTCCGGTTTCCGCAAGGCGCCTGCCGACGGGCTCGAAGCCCAGTTGCCGGCGCTGCTGGCCTAGACATCCCTCCGCGCCGCGCGCTTCATCGTCCGCCGCACACCGGGCAGGCGGGATCGCGCTTCACCCGCACCGAGTGCCAGCGCATCGACAGTGCGTCGAGCATCAGCAGGCGCCCCTCGAGCGACTCGCCGATGCCGGCAGCCAGCTTCAGCGCCTCTGCCGCCTGGGTGGTGCCGATGATTCCGGTCAGCGGGGCGAACACGCCCATCACCGCGCAGAGCTCGTCCTCGCCGTCCCCGGGTGGGAACAGGCACGCGTAACACGGCGAAGCCTCGTGCCGCAGGTCGAACACAGCGACCTGGCCGTCGAAGCGGATCGCGGCGCCGGACACGAGCGCCTTTCGATGCGTGACGCACGCCCGGTTCAGCGCATGGCGGGTCGCGAAGTTGTCGGAGCAGTCGAGCACGACGGTCGCCGTGCTCACGAGTTCGGCAAGCGTGTCCTGGTCGGCGCGTTGTGACACCGTGACCACGTCGACATCGGCGTTGATCGCCGCGAGCGCAACGCGTCCGGAGGCGGCCTTCGGCATGCCGATGCGGTCGGTCGTGTGCAGGATCTGCCGCTGCAGGTTGGTGAGATCGACCGTGTCGCCATCGACCAGCGTGATGCGTGCCACGCCTGCGGAAGCGAGGTAGAAGGCTGCGGGAGACCCCAGGCCGCCGGCCCCGACCACCAGCATCGAAGCCTCGCGCAGCCGCTGCTGCCCCTCGACGCCGATCTCGTTGAGCAGGATGTGGCGTGAGTAGCGGAGCAGTTCCTGGTCTGTCATGGAAAGAAAAACGGGCCGCTGGGCGGCCCGTCGGGTCGAGCAACGCGCGTCAGCGAGCCGGTGCCGGTGCCGGTGCCGGTGCCGGTGCCGTGGCCACGGCTTCCTTCGGCTTCGCGATCTGAACGGTCTTGCCCTTCAGGTGATTCATCGCCTGCTGCAGCTGGAAGTCTTCGGGGCTGCCGAAGTCGTATCGGCGCGCCGGTGTCTTGGCTTCCGTCGACGGGACCGCAGGGGTGGCCGGCGTCGCGGCACCCGATGGCGTGGTTGCGCGCCTGGCCGCATCCTGTTCCTTGCTGTCCTCCAGATGGCGCATCAAGTCGGCCTCGCGCACGTTGAATCCTGCGAAGTTGCCTTCCGCCGTGTCTTCAACGGTCAGGTCGGGGACGATGCCCTTGGCCTGGATCGACCGCCCGCTCGGGGTGTAGTAGCGCGCCGTCGTCAGCTTGATGGCGGCCGGATTGTCGCGGTCCATGCGCAGCGGGATGATGGTCTGCACCGATCCCTTGCCGAAGCTCTGCGTGCCGATCACCGTGGCCCGCTTGTGGTCCTGCAGCGCGCCGGCGACGATCTCCGAAGCGGACGCCGAAGCGCCGTTGATCAGCACGATCATCGGAACGCTCCTGATCTGCGGCGGCAGCTTTGCCAGCATGTCTTCGCCGCGACCGCGCAGGTAGTCCTCCGGGGAAGCCAGGAATTTGCGGCGGTTCTCGTCGGTGCGGCCGTCGGTGGAGACGACCAGCACCTTCGGCGGCAGGAACGCGGCCGACACGCCGATGGCGGTGTGCAGCAGGCCGCCCGGGTCGTTGCGCAGGTCGAGCACCAGACCCTTCAGCGGCCCCTGCTTGTACAGGTCGTTGATGGCCTTGACCATGTCGTCGACCGTGCGTTCCTGAAACTGCGACACGCGTACGAAGCCGTAGCCCGGCTCGATCATCTTCGCTTTCACGGACTGCACGCGGATGACGTCGCGGATCAGCTTGAACTCGAGCGGCTTGTCCTCGTTCTTGCGGGCGATCGTCAGGACGATCGGCGTGCGCGGCTTGCCACGCATCAGCTTGACGGCCTCCGGCAGCGTCATGCCACGGGTCACCTTGTCGTCGATCTTCACGATCAGGTCGCCGGCCTTGACGCCCGCGCGCGAAGCCGGCGTGTCGTCGATCGGCGAGATGACCTTGATGAGGCCGTCCTCCGCGCCGACTTCGATGCCGAGGCCGCCGAACTCACCTTGCGTGCTGCTCTGCATGTCCTTGAACGCGTCGGCATCCAGGTACGCGGAGTGCGGATCCAGCCCGGCGAGCATGCCGGAGATGGCTTCCTGCATGAGCTTCTTGTCGTCGACCGGCTCGACGTAGTTGGCCTTGACGGCGCCGAAGACGTCTGTGAACGCGCGGATTTCTTCCAGCGGGATGGGGCCGCGGGAGTCGCGGAACGCGTATGCGGAAATTCCGAGGGACACCAGGACCCCGGCGACCGCCCCAGCGCCGATCAACGCAACACTGCGAGTCTTACCAGCCATGCCACCCCCGGGAAACCGGAAAAAGGGAACCCCACAGAACCACGCTAGCGCGCGGCAACCCAATTGAGCGGATCAAAAGGGCGCCCTTGAAATCGGAGTTCAAAGTATAGGCCCGTCTGTTCGATGCCACCCGTATTGCCCACTGCAGCCACAACGTCTCCGACAGCAACCCGGTCGCCTACGTTCCGTAGCAGGCTCTCGTTATTCCCGTAGACGGAGAGGAAACCCTCTCCGTGGTCGATCACCATCAGGTTCCCGAAACCGCGCAGCCAGTCGGCGAAGACAACCTGTCCGACCGCCACGGCCCGCACCCCGGTGCCGGCCGCGGCCCGGATGAATATCCCCTTCCAGGTGGGGGCCGCGCCCGCGCCTTCCACCTTGCGTGGGGTGCCGAAGCGTCCGGTGATCTCGCCTGCGACAGGCATCGGGAGGCGTCCGCGCATCTGGGCGAACTGGCTGCTCTGGGGCGGCTCGGCGTCCGGGCGGACGGGCGGCACCCGGACGGGAGGCGGGGAGGGCGCGGGGCCGGGAGCGCGACTCGCGTTGGATGCGCTTTCCTTCGCCTTGCGCCCGGCTTCGCGCTCGGCTTCCCGGCGCGCCTGCTCGGCCAACACCCTGGACAACTGGTCGATCAGTGCCGCGAGCCGCTTTTCGTCCCGCTCGAGCTTGTCGATTGACTGCCTCTGCGTGGCGATCTGCTTCGAAAGGCGCTCCATGGCCTGCTTTCTGCGCGCCTGTTCGGAAACGAGGTCGGCCCTGTTCTTGTTCTCATCTTCGGCGATATTGGCGAGTTCATCGCGCTTCTGCGTCGATTCTTCCTCCAGCCGCTCCAGTTCGGTCCGGCGTTGCTGGAGCTCGCCGATCCTCGCCGAGGCGGCCCGGCTGAGGTAACCGTAGTACTCGGCGTCGCGGGCGAGATCCGCCGGGTTGTCTCCGGCCAGGAAAGCCTGCAACGGATCGCGCAGCGTCAGCTGGTAGTGCTGGCGAAGGGTTTCGGCGAGCTGGGCCTGCTGACGGGACTGGTCAGCCGTGACTGACCGGCTTCGTCGCTGAAGGCTGTCGACCTGCCGCTCGACTTGCGTTCGCTCGTCCGCGAGTTCGCGCAGGCGCCGGTTGGCCTTCGAGATGGCCGCCTCGGACGTGGCGAGGGCGTCCGCCGCCTCGGTGCGCGACGCTTCCGAAGCCATCAGCTGCCGCTTGAGCCTGCCGAGCTGCTGCTTCAGCTCCTGCTGCTCGCCCTGCAGTTCGCGCTGGCGCTGCGGGTTCGCCGGCAGGTCGGCGTTTCGGGGCTTCTGGGCTTTCGGAGGGGACGCCTTCGGCGCAGCCCGTTCGGCCTTGCGCACGCCGGCGTCCTTCGCAGGGGCATCGGCGGCGCCGGCAGCTGTCACCAATGCCGCGGCCGAGCAGAGCAACAGCGCGCGGGCGAGGGGGTGCAAGAGGTCCCGCGTCAATCCACGAGTTCAGCGCTTCGCCTTGCCCTGCGCCACAACGGCGGCCACGGCGCGCTCGATCTCGGCGGCATCGCCGAGGTAGTAGTGCCTGAGCGGGCGCAGATCGGCGTCGAGTTCGTAGACGAGAGGGCGTGCCGTGGGGATATTGATGCCGACGATGTCCTCGTCGGTGACGTTGTCGAGGTGCTTGATCAGCGCGCGCAACGAGTTTCCGTGCGCGGTGACGAGCACGCGGCGTCCGCGAGTCAGCGCCGGCGCAATGGAGTCCTTCCAGAACGGAACGACCCGCGCCACGGTGTCCTTCAGGCACTCGGTGGCCGGGATCTCCTCGGGCTTCAGGTGCCGGTAGCGGGGGTCGTTGCCGGCCCAGCGCGGATCGCCCGGCAGCAGCGGCTCGGGCGCGATCGCGTAGGCACGACGCCAGACCAGCACCTGTTCTTCGCCGAAGCGCGCCGCCGTCTCGGCCTTGTCCAGGCCCTGCAGCGCGCCGTAGTGGCGCTCGTTGAGCCGCCAGGAGTGCACGACGGGCAGCCACATCAGGTCCATCGCGTCGAGAGTGATCCAGAGCGTGCGGATGGCCCGCTTCAGCACGGAGGTGTAGGCGATGTCGAATACATAGCCCTCGCGGTTCAGCAGTTCGCCTGCGGCCTGGGCCTCGCGGCGCCCGTTTTCGGTCAGGTCGACGTCGGTCCAGCCCGTGAACCGGTTGTCGAGATTCCACTGGCTTTCGCCGTGGCGCAGCAGCACGAGCTTGTACATGGGAGCGGCGGGAACGCGGGGACAGATGAAGGCCTATTCTATAATTCGCGCTTTTCTCCCGGCGGCGTCCCGTGCAGTTTCTCCTCGACAACATCTTTTTCATCGCGATCGCGTTCATCAGCGGTGGCATGCTCGTGTGGCCGTTCGTGCGCAGTCGCGCGTCGGGCCCTGCGCTTTCGACGCTGCAGGCCACGCAACTGATCAACAGCCGCAACGCCGTGGTCGTCGATGTCCGGACGCCCGAGGAGTTCGCAACGGGTTCGCTGCCAGGCGCTCGCAACATTCCGGTCGACAAGTTCGACCAGAAGATGCGTGACATCAAGAAGGACAAGCCCCTGATCGTGGTCTGCGCCACCAGCAGCCGTGCCGGCAGGGCGGCAGCCCAGTTGAGAGCGAGCGGCTATGGCGAGGTCTACGTGCTCGCCGGCGGTGTGGCCGCCTGGCGCGAGGCAGGCCTTCCGATCCGGAGTTGACAGGAGTTTTCATGAGTGCACGGGTGGTGATGTACAGCACCGCGGTCTGCCCCTACTGCCAGCGCGCGGAAGCCCTGCTGAAGGCGCGAGGCGTGACTGAGATCGAGAAGGTCCGCGTCGACCTCGAGCCCGCGCGGCGGGACGAGATGGTCGCGCGCACCGGTCGACGGACCGTTCCACAGGTCTTCATTGGAGACACTCACGTCGGCGGCTTCGACGACTTGGCCGCGCTCGACCGCGACGGCAAGCTCGTGCCGCTGCTCGCGGGCTGATACCGGACCGATCGGCTCGCTTCAAACCATTTCAAACCGGACGCGCGGCTGACGTCGCGCGTCCCAACGCAAGGAAGAACAATGACGGACACGACTCCCGCCGCCGGCAACGCCCCGGTGTTCCAGCTCCAGCGCGTTTACCTGAAGGACGCGTCGCTCGAGATGCCGAATGCGCCCGGGATTTTCCTGGAAGCGGAGACGCCGGCGGTGGACGTGCAACTCGAAGTCAGCAATTCGACCGTGATCGAGAACGTGCACGAGGTCGTGGTCCGGGTCACGGCCACGGCCAAGTCGAAGGACAAGGTCCTGTTCCTGGTGGAAGGCAAGCAGGGTGGCATCTTCGAGATGCGCAACATCCCGGCCGAGCAGATGGGTCCCATCCTCGGCGTCGTGTGCCCGAGCATCATCTACCCCTACCTGCGCTCGAACATCGCCGACCTGATCACGCGGACCGGCCTGCCGCCCGTGCACCTGGCGGAAGTGAACTTCGAGGCGTTCTACAACCAGAAGATGGCTGCTCTGGCGCAGCAGGCTGCCGGCGCGAGCGGCAACGGCGCCGCCGCCAACGCCTGATCCGCCCCCTGAAATGAACCTCGCGGTGCTCGGCGCAGGCGCGTGGGGCACCGCAGTTGCCTGTGCGGCTGCCGCACGCCACGCGGTCCTTCTCTATGCGAGGGACGACGCGCAGTGCGTCGCGATGCAAACTGATCGCGAGAACCGGCGCTATCTCCCCGGCGTTTCGCTGCCGGACCGGGTCGGACTGACTTCCTCCTTCGGCGCGGCCCTGCACCACGCGCGCGACGGCCTGCTGATCATCGCCACACCGACCGACGCGCTGCGCGGGATCCTGCATGCCTTCCAGGCGGAAGGGCGCTTGCCTCCGGTGGTCTGGCTCTGCAAGGGATTCGAGAAGGCCAGTGGCCGGCTCGCGCACGAAATCGTGCGCGAGGAAATCGGCGAGCACGAAGACGCCGGACCATTGTCCGGGCCGAGCTTCGCGCAGGAAGTCGCACGCGGCCTTCCGACTGCGCTCACCGTGGCGGGCCCGGCCGGTTTCTGCAGCCTGGTCACCGATGCGCTGCACGGCGGCGCGCTGCGGATCTACTCGACCGACGACGTCGTGGGCGTGGAAGTCGGCGGCGCCGTGAAGAACGTCCTCGCGATCGCGACCGGCATCTGCGACGCGCTGGAACTCGGACTGAACGCCCGGGCCGCGTTGATCACGCGGGGGCTCGCGGAGATGACGCGTCTCGGTTGTGCCCTCGGCGGCCGGCCCGACACCTTCATGGGACTGACCGGCGTCGGCGACCTGATCCTGACGGCCACGGGCGACCTGTCGCGCAACCGCCGCGTCGGACTCGAACTGGGGCGAGGCGCCACGAAGGACGAGGCGGTCGGCAAGCTGGGCCACGTCGCCGAGGGCGTGCACTCGGCCCACGCCGTGCGCGGACGCGCGCGGGAAGCCGGGGTCGAGATGCCGATCACCGAAGCCGTGTGCGCGGTGCTCGACGGCGTGCTGTCGCCGCCGCGGGCGCTGGATCGCCTGCTCGCGCGCGAACCGAAGCGTGAAACGGTGCAGAGATGACCTTGAAGTCGGTGTGCGTGTTCTGCGGCTCGCAGGCGGGCCAGTTGCCCGAGTACGAGCAGGCCGCGCGCGAGCTTGCGCGGGTGCTGGCCACTCACGACGTGGGCCTCGTGTACGGCGGCGGCCACGTCGGCCTGATGGGCGCCCTCGCCGACGCGATGCTCGCCCGCGGCGGCCGCGTCACCGGCGTCATCCCTCACCACCTGATGCGGCCCGAGGTCGCTCACCAGGACCTCACCGAACTGATCGTCGTCGACTCGATGCACGAGCGCAAGCGCATCATGGCCGACCGCAGCGACGCCTTCATCGTCCTGCCTGGCGGCTACGGCACCCTCGAGGAGATGTTCGAGATGGTGACCTGGCTGCAATTGCGGCTGCAGGCCAAGCCCGTCGGCGTCGTCAACGTCGAGGGCTACTTCGATTCGCTGCTGCGTTTCCTCGAACACGGCGCGGAGCAGGGGTTCATCCGTCGCACCGACTGGGACCTGCTGATCGTCGAATACTCGCCGGCGCTGCTGTTCGAGCAGCTCCAGCTGCATGGCGCGGCGATCGCGAAGTCTCACCCCGCGCAGGCGGACACCGGCCGCGCCTAGCCGCGCGGCCCGCCAAGGCCCGGCGCATGCTCGACCCAGGCGGCAACAGGCCCTAGCAGCCCCCGGGATAGCCCAGCTGGCGCCAGGCCTCGTAGACGACGACGGCGACGGCATTCGACAGGTTGAGGCTGCGATTGCCCGGACGCATCGGCAGACGCAGAAGCCGATCCGGCAGGAAGTGCCGCCGGAGTGCCGGAGCGAGCCCGCGCGTCTCGCAACCGAACACGAACCAGTCACCCGCCGCACAGGCGACGTCGCCGACCCGCCGCGTGCCGTGGGTGGACAGGGCGAAGAGCCGGTCGGCCGGCGGCTGCTCCGCGCGGAGCAGGCTGTCGAAGTCCTTGTGCAGCTTCACGCTCGCGAACTCGTGGTAGTCGAGCCCCGCGCGGCGCAGCTGCCTGTCCGACATGTCGAACCCGAGCGGCTCGACCAGATGCAGTTGCGCGCCGGTGTTGGCCGCGAGCCGGATCACGTTGCCGGTGTTGGGCGGGATCTCGGGTTCGACGAGAACGATGTTGAACATGGGTCAGGGAGTGCGCGCGACGACGAGCGCGTGGACGTGCTCCGCACCGGCGGACACGAGCAGTCGCGCGATCTCGTCCATCGTACTGCCGCTCGTCATCACGTCGTCGACGACCAGCACGTCGCGGCCGCGCACGTCGCCGGCCATCTCGAAGGCGCCGCGGATGTTCCGGCGGCGCTCGTCGAGCGCGAGGGTCTGCTGTGGCGGGGCATGCCTGATGCGGCGGACGACTTCCGCCCCAAGGCGCGCACCGCTGGCCCGGCAGAAGGCCCGCCCGATCTGCAGCGACTGGTTGAAGCCGCGCTCCGACATCCGCTCGAATGCGAGCGGCACCGGAACGACGAGGGCTTCCGCGGCGACGGCAACGCGTTGCGCGAGGAGGCCGCCGAAGGCGGAGGCGAGTTCGAGCCGCGCCCGGAACTTCAGCGCCATCACCATGGCGTCCACGGGCGGCGCGTAGTCGGCGAGCGCAGTCGCGCGGTGAAAGCCGGGCGGGGACGCCAGGCAGCGTCCGCAGACGAGGTCGGCTCCGTGCAGCCCTATCGCACACACACCGCACCGGCGCCGCCCGGCGGGAAAGAAGTCCGCTTCGCAGTCGACGCAGACCGGCCCGGGCGCGAGCGAGCACACGGCGCAGGCCGGCCGGAGGAACCGGTTGAAGAAGTGCATGCGGCACACTCGTCAGCGGCGAGGGGTGACGCGACGATAGCCGGTCGATGCCTATACTGGCCGGCCCATGGCTCTCGGCCCCGGCACTTCTGCACTGACCCCGACACTGACGGCCCTGCCGCGCATGCCGGCGCGCGTCGCAACCGTCCGCCGGCAATTCGATCTTCGTGCGCGTCGGTTCCGTGAGCACGATGCGCTGCCGCGCGAGATCAGCCAGCGCCTGGTCGACCGCCTGCATTACATACGGCTGTCGCCGCGCCGCGTGCTGGACATCGGCTGCGGTGCCGGCAAGTCCTTGGGGTCCCTCTCGACGCACTACCCATCGGCGCAGGTCTTGGGGCTCGACCTGTCGGAAGGGATGCTGCGGCAGCGCGACAGTGGGGTGCGCGATCGATTGCCGCGCTGGCTCGGCGGGCAGTCTTCCCTCCTCGTGGCTGCCGACGCGGGGCGCCTGCCGATGGCCGACGAATCGGTCGACCTGGTCTTTTCCAACCTGATGCTGCACTGGCATCCGGAGCCGCACACGCTGTTTCCGGAGTGGAGGCGGGTGCTGCGGGTCGACGGACTGCTGCTGTTCTCGTGCTTCGGGCCCGACACGCTGAAGGAACTGCGGGTGGCCTGCCGCGGCGCGCTGCCCGGCATCCGGCCCATGCCCTTCATGGACATGCACGATTTCGGCGACATGATGGTGGCGAGCGGACTGGCCAACCCTGTGATGGACGCCGAGGTGCTGACGCTCACGTACCGCTCGGCCCGCGACCTGCTGGCCGAAGTGCGTGCGCTGGGAGGCAATCCGAGGGATGACCGCGCCGACGGGCTGCCGCCGGGTCGACTGGCGAGGAGCCTGCTCGACGCGCTGAATGCCCAGGCCGGGGAAGATGGCCGAATTCGGCTAACGTTCGAAGTCGCCTACGGCCATGCGTGGAAGCCGGCGCCGCGGTCGGGAACGACCGGCGTCAGCGTCGATGCGCTGCGGGCGGATCTGGCGCGGCACAGGCAGTCGTCGCGCTGAGCGCACGATTCCAACAACGATCACTGGACGGAGGTAGCAATGAGCCTGATTTCTTTCTTCAAGGATGCCGGCGAGAAGCTGTTCGGCAAGAAGGTGCAGGAGGTGCAGGCAGCTCCCGCGAAGGCGGATCCCGCCGTGCTGGCCGAGGCGAACCGCGAGGCAGGCGGCGCGATCGAGTCGTACATCAACACGTTCGGGCTTACTGTGACCGCGCTCACCGTCACCTTCGACGGCGCGACCGGCATCGCCAAGGTCTACGGAGTGGCGAAGGACCAGGAGACGAAGGAGAAGGTGATCCTCGCCGCGGGCAACGTGCACAGCGTGGCAGGCGTCGAGGACAACATGACGGTCGACCTGTCCCAGCCGCCGTCGCAGTTCTACACGGTGGTCAAGGGCGACACGCTGTCGAAGATCGCGAAGGAGTTCTACGGCAACGCCAATGAGTATCCGCGCATCTTCGAGGCGAACAAGCCGATGCTGACCCATCCGGACAAGATCTATCCGGGCCAGAACCTTCGCGTTCCGCCGAAGTCCTGATCGAGCGCGCTTTCCTCGCTGAGCGCATGGCCGAGAGCGCGCGGCGGGCGTGAAGCCCGCTCGCGCGCGGTCATCGTTCGCGCCCCGCACTCGATGACTGATGTCCCGGCCTCGGAGGCCGGCCGGGATCCGCGCGGTTGAAGCGGCGCATTCGCACCAGGACCGTACCGTTTGGAAGTACCCCGTGGCTATAATCCGGCCCGCTTGCGCTGGGTCGACGCATGTTCAGGCCGGCGAACGCCGGCGGATGGCCGGTTGAGGATCGCAGGAGCCCGGATGATTTGGTTGATCAAGCGAAACTGTTCGGCCAGTCCAACGCAGCTGGCGGCCGTGTTCGGATCGCTGGTTGCCGTCTCGTTCGCCTTTGGCGCGGCGTTCGCCATGCTGGGGCTCTGGATGGTCCTTCCCTTCGTCGGCCTCGAGCTCGTGGCCGTTGCGGCGGCCTTCCTTTGGCATGGGCGGCACGCCGCGGACGTCGAGCGGATCGAGCTGGCTGGCGACAAGCTCACGGTCGAGCGCGTCGAAGCGGATCGCCGCCGTCGATGGGAGTTCGACCCACGGCGGGTGCGGGTCGAGGTGGAAGAGCGGGGCAAGGGTTTGGGCGCCAGCGTGCGGGTTCGGCTGGCGTCGCGTGGCGAGCAGATCGAGATCGGCAGCCACCTGATGGACGAGAAGCGCGCAGTGCTGGCGCGCGAGCTGCGGACGGCGTTGATCGGTGCGCAGGCCTGACCGGCACCAGGGCCGGTCGTGGCGGGAAACGTGGGGCAAGGGCAAGCCAGGGGATGAAACACGCAATGAAGACAACCATGTTGAACAAGTTCGCGTTGGCCGCGCTCGCAGCCGCCGCTTCCGGCCTGGCCCATGCCGCGACGCCGGCCCCCTACACGCCGACGTCCCGCTTCAACCTGCAGACCCCGGTCACCGAGATCGCCCGGCAGATCTACAACCTGCACGACATGATGCTGATCATCTGCGCGGTGATCTTCGTCGCGGTGTTCAGCGTGATGTTCTATTCGATCTGGAAGCACCGGAAGTCGAAGGGCGCGGTGGCGGCCAACTTCCACGAGAACACCACGGTCGAGATCATCTGGACCGTCATCCCCTTCATCATCATCATCATCATGGCGCTGCCCGCGACCCGGACCGTGGTGGCGATGAAGGACACGAGCAACTCCGACCTGACGGTCAAAGTCACCGGCTACCAGTGGAAGTGGGGCTACGACTACATCCGCGGCGAGGGCGAGGGCATCTCCTTCCTGTCGGAGCTCGCCACGCCCCGCGGCCAGATCGACGGCGCCGACGCCAAGGGCCCCACCTACCTGCTGGATGTCACCGAGCCGCTGGTCGTCCCGGTCGACAAGAAGATCCGCGTCATCACCACCGCCAGCGACGTCATCCACGCATGGTGGGTTCCGGCCTTCGGCGTGAAGCAGGATGCGATTCCCGGCTTCGCGCGCGACACCTGGTTCCGCGCGGACAAGACCGGCACGTACTATGGGCAGTGCGCCGAACTGTGCGGCAAGGACCACGCGTTCATGCCGATCGCCGTCAAGGTGGTCACGGCCCAGGAGTACACGGCGTGGGTCGACGGCCGCAGGAAGCAGATGGCCGCCCTGGCCGATGATCCCGACAAGCAGTGGACGCCGGCCGAGCTGATCGCGCGCGGCGAAAAGGTCTACCAGGCCAACTGCCAGGCGTGCCACCAGGCGAACGGCCTCGGCGTCGCCGGCGCCTTCCCGGCGCTCGCCGGCAGCAAGGTCGTCGAGGCCAGGGCAGAGCAGATCGCGATCCTGCTGAAGGGCAAGAACGCGATGCCTTCGTGGAAGGCGCTCTCCGATGTCGAGCTGGCCGCGGTGGCGACCTTCACGAAGAACGCGTTCGGCAACAAGTCGGGCGCGATTCAACCGGCCGAGTTCAAGGCGGCGCGCAGGTAAAGCGACGCAGCGAAGACCAATACAGTTCCAGGAGCACCGATGAGCGCCGTCATCCCGAATCCCGCTGCAGGCCACGCCGGCCACCACGACCACGCGCACGACCACCCCCACGGGTGGCGCCGCTGGCTGTTCGCGACCAACCACAAGGACATCGGCACGATGTACCTGTGGTTCA
>CAYGXL010000033.1:0-10133 GCA_964353935.1 uncultured Burkholderiaceae bacterium
GCCTTCACCTCGTCGACCGCGTCGTAGATGATGTTGTAGTAGCGGATGTCGATGCCGTTGCCCTCGGCGAGCTTGCGCGCCGACTGGTCCGCGCGCACGTTGAAGCCGATCACGACCGCCTTCGACGCGATCGCGAGATTGATGTCGCTCTCGGTGATGCCGCCCACCTGGCCGTGCACCACCTGCACCTTGACCTCGTCCGTCGACAGCTTCGTCAGCGCGTTGGTCAGCGCCTCCTGCGATCCCTGGACGTCCGCCTTGATGATGAGCGGCAGGGTGCGCACGGCGCCCTCGCCGATGCCCTCGAACATGTTCTCCAGCTTGGCCGCCTGCTGCTTCGCGAGCTTCGTGTCGCGGAACTTGCCCTGGCGATACAGCGCGATCTCGCGCGCCTTGCGCTCGTCGCCCAGCACGATCAGTTCGTCGCCCGCCGACGGCACGTCGGACAGGCCCTGGATTTCCACCGGGATCGACGGGCCGGCCTCGTGAATCGCCTTGCCGGCCTCATCGAGCATCGCGCGCACGCGGCCGAACGCGGAGCCGGCGAGCACGACGTCGCCGCGCTTCAGCGTGCCGCTCTGCACGAGCACGGTCGCAACCGGACCGCGGCCCTTGTCGAGCTGCGACTCGATCACCAGCCCCTTGGCCGGCGCGTCCTTCACTGCCTTGAGCTCGAGGACCTCGGCCTGCAGCAGCAGGTTCTCGAGCAGGTCGTCCACGCCCTGCCCGGTCTTCGCCGACACGGAAATGAAGGGCGCATCGCCGCCGTACTCTTCCGGCACGACCCCGTTGGCGACGAGTTCCTGCTTCACGCGGTCAGGGTTCGCCTCCGGCTTGTCGATCTTGTTCAGCGCGACCACCAGCGGGACGCCGGCCGCCTTCGCGTGCGCGATGGCCTCCTTCGTCTGCGGCATCACGCCGTCGTCCGCCGCCACCACCAGGATGACGATGTCCGTCGCCTTCGCGCCACGGGCGCGCATGGCGGTGAAGGCCTCGTGGCCCGGCGTGTCGAGGAACGTGACGATGCCGCGCGGCGTCTTCACGTGGTACGCCCCGATGTGCTGGGTGATGCCGCCTGCCTCGCCCGCGGCGACCTTCGTGCGACGGATGAAGTCGAGCAGCGAGGTCTTGCCGTGGTCGACGTGACCCATGATCGTGACCACGGGCGGACGCGGCTCTGCGACGCGAACGTCGGTGCTCGGCTCGGGCGCGCTCTCGGCGAGCAGCGCTTCGGGATCGTCGAGCTTGGCGGCCAGGGCGGTGTGCCCGAGTTCCCCGACGAGGATCATCGCGGTCTCCTGGTCGAGCACCTGGTTGATGGTCACCATCTGGCCGAGCTTCATCAGCACCTTGATGACCTCGGACGCCTTCACCGACATCTTGTGGGCCAGGTCGGCGACCGTGATGGTCTCCGGCACGGACACTTGACGCACCACCGGTTCGGACGGCGTCGACGCGCCGGCGCCATTGCCGTCGTCGTGCCGGTCGTGCTTGCGATGCCCCTTCGGGCCACGCCAGCCGCCCGCGCCGCCCGAGGCGTCGCCGCGAGTCTTCAACGCGCGCTTCTTCTGCTGCTCCTCGGACCAGCTCGACGCCAGCTTGCCGGACTTGACTTCCTTGACGCCCGGCTTCTTTTCGTCCTTCTTGTCCTTGCTCTCGGTCTTCGCGGCGGGCTTGTGCAACGTGCCGGCCGGCGCCGCCGGCGCCACGGGCTGCGGCGCCTGCAGCACCTTCTTCGGCGCGGACATCATGGTCTTGATCGCCGCGACTTCGTCCTCGACGGCCCTGCGCGCGCGCAGTTGCGCTTCCTGCGCCTGCCTGGCGGCAAGCTCTGCCTCCTTCTGCGCGCGCTCGGCGTTCTGCAGTTCCTCGGCGGCGGCGGCTTCGCGCGCCTTCGCCTCGGTGAGGTCGATCTCCTGCTTCTGCTGCGCCTCGGCCACGTCGCGCTGCGCGCGCTCGGCCTTCTCGCGCGCCGCGGCCGTCTGGCGCGCGACGAGCTCGGCCTGGCGCCGCGCTTCCTCCTCGCGCTTGGCGAGTTCGGCCTCGTCGATCATCGGCGCGGCGGGAACGGGCGTCACGGCTTCCTGGGGCTGCTCGGGCGCGCCGTCATCGCGCTTCACGAACACGCGCTTCTTGCGGACCTCGACCTGGATCGTGCGCGCCTTGCCGGACGCATCGGCCTGCTTGATCTCGGTCGTCTGCTTGCGCGTCAGCGTGATCTTCTTCTTCTCCGCCGCGCCGTCGCCTGCCCCGTGCGCCTTGCGCAGCGAATCGAGCAGGCGCGACTTGTCGTCCTCGCTCAGCGAGTCCGACTCGGCGTTCTTGACGACCCCGGCCGCTTTCAACTGTTCGAGCAGCAACTGCGGCGGAAGCTTGAGTTCCGTCGCAAACTGGGCCACCGTCGTGCTTGCCATAGGGTTCCTTGTTTCCTGCTGTTCCGTGGCGCCGTCACGGCGCCGATTCAACGTTTCACTTCATTGCGCGTTCACTGCGGCGATTCCGCGAACCAGTGCGCGCGGGCAGCCATGATCAGCGTCTTCGCGCGTTCATCGTCGATGCCGGTCATCTCGGTCAGCTCGTCCACCGCCAGTTCGCCGAGGTCGTCGCGCGTGCGGATCGAGTTCTCCGCGAGCCTGGCGGCGAGGTCGGAGTCCATGCCGTCGAGGTCCAGCAGGTCCTTCTCGGCCTGCTCGACGTTCTCCTCGCGCTTGATCGCCTCGGTCAGCAGCGCATTCCTGGCACGGGTGCGCAGTTCCTCGATGGTCTCTTCGTCGAACGCCTCGATCTCGAGCAGCTCGTTGACCGGCACGTAGGCGATCTCCTCCAGAGTCGAGAAGCCTTCGCCGATCAGGATGTTGGCGACCTCCTCGTCGACGTCGAGCTTTTCGACGAAGCCGGAGCGGATCGTGGCCTGTTCGCCTTCCTGCTTCTGCGCCGATTCCTCGGCGGTCATGATGTTGATCTGCCAGCCGGTGAGTTCGGACGCCAGGCGCACGTTCTGCCCCATGCGGCCGATCGCGATCGCGAGGTTGTCCTCGTCGACCACGACGTCCATCGCATGCTTGTCCTCGTCGACGACGATCGAACTGACGTTCGCCGGCGCAAGTGCGCCGATCACGAACTGCGCCGGGTCGTCGGACCACAGCACGATGTCGACGCGCTCGCCGGCGAGTTCGTTCGTCACCGCCTGCACACGCGATCCGCGCATGCCCACGCAGGTGCCGATCGGATCAATGCGCCGGTCGTTGGTCCAGACGGCGATCTTGGCGCGCACGCCCGGGTCGCGTGCCGCGGACTTGATGACGAGCAGTCCCTGCTCGATCTCCGGCACCTCGAACTCGAACAGCTTCATCACGAATTCGGGCGACGTGCGCGACAGGATCACCTGCGGGCCGCGGGCCAGCCGGTCGATCTTCTGCACGAAGGAGCGGACGCGGTCGCCGATGCGCAGGTTCTCCTTCGGGATCATCTCGCTGCGAGGCAGGCGGGCCTCGACCTTGCCGACCTCGATGATCGCGTCGCCCTTGTCCATCCGCTTGATGGCGCCGCTGACGATCAGGTCGCCGCGCGCCAGGAAGTCGTTGAGCACCTGCTCGCGCTCGGCGTCGCGGATCTTCTGCAGGATGACCTGCTTGGTGTCCTGGGCGAAGCGGCGGCCGGTGGTCAGGTCCTGCCGCGGCAGCAGCTCCTCGATGTGCTCCTCGACCTCGATGTCGGCGATCTGGTCGCGCGCATCGGACAGGATCACCTGGTGGCCGGGCTCCTGCAGCCCCGCCTCGTCGGGCACGACCTGCCAGCGCCGGTATGCGTCGTACTCCCCGGTCTCACGGTCCACCGAGACACGGATGTCCACGTCTTCCTCGGCGAACAGTTTCTTGGTGGCAGTGGCGAGCGCCAACTCGAGTGCGCCGAACACGACGTCCTTCGGCACGTTCTTCTCGCGCGCGAGCGCGTCGACCAACAGCAGAATTTCACGGCTCATTGCTTCTTGCTCCCTGTATTCGCCCCGCGCGGCTTCTCACCTTCGGCGCCATCCTTGCCTGTGCCCCGGAAGTGGAGTTCCGGCACCAGCTTCGCCTTGACAACGTCTGTCACGGCGAACTCGACGACGACCGCCGCCACCCGCTCCACCTTTTTGCCTGCCATGCCTGCCTTCTTCGCCTTGCCGGCACCCTTGCCAGGTCGCGCCGGCGCCGGTTCATCCGGCGTCAGCTCGACCCGCACCCGCTCCGCCCCCGGCGCACCGGACAGTTCCAGCAGCCGGCCACGCAGGCGCTTGCGCCCCGCGCTCGCGCCCTCGGCCGGGACCGCCTCGGCCAGTTGCACCTGCACTTCGGAACCGACGAATCGCTCGAAGTCCCGCGCCCGCTTCAGCGGCCGGTCGAGCCCCGGCGAGGACACCTCGAGCCGGTCGTAGTCCACGTCCTCGACCGCGAAGAGGTGGCTCAACTGCCGGCTGACTTTCTCGCAGTCTTCCAGCCGCACGCCCTGCGGCGAGTCCAGCGTCACACGCAACAGCCCGGCGGCCAGGCGCTCGACGTCGACGAGCTCATAGCCCAGCCCCTCGACCGTTTGCTCGATCGTTCCGTACAAGTCCGCCGCTATACCTGCCATCGCCACTCCAATGGGCGAGGGCTGCTCGCGCAAGCCGGAAATAAAAAATGGGCCCGAGAGCCCATCCGTTGAATTTCAACAGGCTTGCGGGCCTGCGCTCCACCACTCGCGCCTGACCACGCACCCGGTGCCTGCTTGCCGACAATGACAAAAAAGGCCCGCCCGGTAATCCGCCATTATAGGGGCGGACCCGGTCTCCAACAAGCGAGTTGGTCGGAGGAGCCTAGAAGCCGCGGGTGGGTTTGCCGCGCTTGAAGCGCGCCGGACGGCCGTTGTTCGGCAGGCCATGGCCGGCAGCGATGTAGTTGACGCTGCTGGTCAGCGGGTCGGGCTGCTTCGAGGGCCGGTTGCCTTGCGGCTTGCCGCGCCCGCGTTGGCCCATGCCCTGTCCCTGTCCTTGCCCCTGGGCCTGACTGAAGGCCTGGCCCGAACCGGAACTCATCGGCCCGGTGCCCGGTGCATACCCGCTTCCCATCGGACCCCGCGGCTGGCCCTGACCCTGGCCCTGACCCTGGCCCTGGCCATAACCCTGCCCTGGCCCACGACCCTGTCCCTGCCCGCGACCCTGTCCCTGCCCGTGCGGCCGGCCCTGCCCACCTTTGCCCGGACCCTTGCCGCGGCCACCCTTGCCCTGGTTCGGCTGGCCGCTGCCGCGCGGGCGGACCTCTTCGATGCCGATGCCCAGGTCGTGGATCCACGCCTGCACCCACTCGGGCGCCAGTTCGTAGTAGCGGCCGCGCGCAACACTGCGCGGGAGCTGAATGGCACCGAACCGGATGCGGATCAGGCGGCTGACCGTGATGCCGACGGCTTCGAAGATGCGCCGAACCTCGCGGTTGCGCCCTTCGCTGATGACGACGCGCACCCAATGGTTCGCGCCCTCGCCACCGGCATCCTCGATGTTCGAGAACTTCGCCGGGCCGTCTTCCAGCTGGACGCCTTCCAGCAGTCGCTGGCGCTGTTCCTCGGTGAACTCGCCGAGGATGCGGACGGCGTACTCGCGCTCGACTTCGTAGCGCGGATGCATCAACCGGTTCGCGAGCTCCCCGGAGGTCGTGAAGATCAGCAGGCCCTCTGTGTTGATGTCGAGGCGACCCACCGCGACCCAGCGGCCGCCGGACACCTTTGGCAGTTTCTCGAACACCGTCTGGCGCCGCTCCGGGTCGTCCTGCGTGACGATCTCGCCCGCCGGCTTGTGATACAGCAGCACGCGGGGCGGACGGCCGCCGGGCGCCTTGCGCGGCAGCGGCCTGCCGTTGACTCGAACCTGGTCGGTCGCGAGCACGCGCTGTCCGATGTGCGCCGGCTCGCCGTTGACCGAGACGCGACCGGCGATGATCAGCTCTTCCATGTCGCGGCGCGAGCCGATGCCGGCGTCGGCGAGCACCTTGTGCAGCTTCTCGGACTGCGCCAGCTCGGCCTGCTTGGCGGCCTTGCGGCCGCGCTCGAGCAGGTCGCGCGACAGCGCCGCGTCGGCCATCGAAGCCGGTTCGATGTCTTCGCCGTCCGCCGACACCTGAAGCGCCGGAGCGGACGCAACTGCGCCCTGCCCTTCCTCGCCGGTTGCGCCGGCGTCGCGCTCGCCGCTGGCCGCTCCGCGCCCGCCGCGGCCACGCCGCCGTCGACCGTGAGGGCCACGGGCTCGTGGCTTGTCCTCGCCTTCGCGGGGCTCACCGCCATCGGCGGATTCGCTGCCGGCGTCGCTGTTCCCGTCGGCCTCCTGGGCAGCAGGCGCGTCGCCCTCGGCTGCCTGTGGCAGCGGGCGTGTGGGCTCAGGCGGTTCTTCTTCGGGGACGATGGAGTCGATGGTCACGGCGAGGGTTGGGCAGAGGTGGGGGCCGAGGAGGGAGGCGAGGATGCAGCAGGGTCAGCGGAGGGCTCGGCGTCCGCTGCCTCGTTGGTCGCGCCGACGGTCTCGATGACAGCGGGTGCGGATTCGGTCGTTTCGTGTTCAGTTGCCGTTTCGGACGCTGATTCGGGAGCGCCTTCGCCCGCCACGCGCGCAGCCTGGGCAAACTGAAGTTCGAACTCGGCAGGCACCTGCCCGCCCGACTCCAGCGCCGGCAGCTCTTCGAGCGAACGCAGGCCGAGGTCGTCGAGGAATTCCTTCGTCGTCGCGAAGAGCGCAGGACGGCCGGGCGTTTCGCGGTGGCCGATCACTTCGACCCAGCTGCGGTCCTCGAGCGCCTTGATCACGTTGGTCGAGACCGTGACGCCACGGATCTCCTCGATGTCGCCGCGCGTCACAGGCTGGCGATACGCAATGATCGCAAGCGTCTCGAGCACCGCGCGAGAATATTTCGGGGGACGCTCCGGGTTGAGGCGATCGAGGTACGGACGCATCGACGGCGCGCTCTGGAAGCGCCAGCCGGTGGCGATCGCCGCCAGTTCGACGCCGCGCCCGTTCCAGTCGGCGCGCAGTTCGTCGAGCAGCACCCGCACAGTGTCGGCATTGAGTTCGTCATTGAAGAGCCGGCGCAGCTCGGCCACCGACAATGGCTGCTCGGATGTCAGCAGGGCCGCCTCGAGGACGACCTTGGCCTCTTGTGTATTCATCGTCTCCATTGAGGAGTGGTCCGGTGGCGTTCGACGCGCCGACATGGCGGAATGCCGCGCGAAAGGCGCGGTGGACCTGCTGGGTCGGCCGTGATGTAACGCTTGTCCGGGAAACTGAGCTACGGAATCCGAGATCCGCGGAGGGCGGCGGCTTCCGGCGATGCATGACGGCGGTGGCGACGACTCAACAACACACGCCGACGTCTTCTTATGGCCTTGGAGCTTATCACAGCGATTCTCTCGTACAAGACGAAAAAGCCGCGCATCGCCGAGCAGGAACTGCTGATCCGCCACCGCCTCGCTCAGCCATCGATCGATGCGCGCGCCTCTTTCCAGCAGCAGTTCGCGCAACACCACGCGATGCGACTCGTGCGTCCCTATTGCATTTCCATCCAGTACTGTATACATTGACAGTAACGACGCTCCCGCAGAGAGGCTCGACATGGCATCACCGTCCATCACCCCCCACGCCCTGCTCACGCCGCGCCAGTCGGAGATCCTGGAGTTCATCCGCAACGCGCTCACCGAGAGCGGCGCGCCGCCCACGCGCGACGAGATCGCGCGCGCCTTCGGCTTCCGCTCGCTGAACGCCGCCGAGCAGCACCTGCAGGCGCTGCAGAAGAAAGGGCTGCTCGAACTCGTCTCCGGCACCTCGCGCGGCATCCGCCTGAAGGACAGCGTGCGCGAACTCATGGCCGCCGCGCAGCAACTGACGCTGCCGCTGATCGGCAAGGTGGCGGCCGGCAGCCCGCTGCTCGCGCAGGAAAACGTGCTCGCCCTGCCGTCAGTCGATCCCGGCATGTTCAGGCCGCGTGCCGACTACCTGCTCGAGGTGCGCGGCCTCAGCATGCGCGACGCCGGCATCCTCGAAGGCGACTGGCTCGCCGTGCACAAGCAGGCGCAGGCGCAGTCGGGGCAGATCGTCGTGGCGCGGCTCGGCGACGACGTCACCGTGAAGCGCCTGAAGATGAAGGGGGCGCGCGCCGAGCTGATCGCCGAGAACCCGGACTTCGCGCCGATCATCGTCGACCTGAAGCGCGATCCCTTCGCCATCGAGGGCATTGCCGTCGGAGTGATCCGGCCTTCGATCTGACTTCCTGAACTGACCCACCCGACTCTTCAAGGAGGACGCACATGCGTGCGGCCACGGCCCTGCTTTCACTTTTTTCCTCCGGCGGCGCTCCGATCTGGCGCGCCGACGAGCGTCCGGCCGATGAGATCGCCGGCCCGGTGCTGGCAAGCGGCTTCGCCGAACTCGACCGCGAACTGCCCGGCGGCGGCTGGCCGCAGGGACAACTGACCGAACTGCTGCTCGACGACGCCGGCATCGGCGAACTGTCGCTGCTCGCCCCCGCGCTCGCGCAACTCGGCGAGGTGAAGCGTTCGACCGTCTGGGTGCTGCCGCCCGACGGCACGCGCGGCATCGAGGCCCAGGCACAGCCCTACGCGCCGGCGCTCGCCGCCGCGGGCGTCGACCTGCTGCGGACCATCTTCGTGCAGCCCGCCACGCCGCGCGAAGGCCTGTGGGCCATCGAGCAGGCGCTGCGCGCGCAGCACCTCGGCGCCGTGATCGGCTGGCTGCCGCCCGCCGGCACGGCGGACAGCGACTTCAAGGCGCTGCGCCGCCTGCACCTGCTGGCGCAGCGGCACTCCGCGCTCGCGTTCGTGCTGCGTTCCACGCGCCATGCGTCGGCGCCCTCGCCCGCCGCGCTGCGCCTGCAACTGGCGAGCGACGGCCGCGCGCTCGAAACCACCGTGCTGAAGCGCCGCGGACGCCCGCTGCTGGAGCCGGTCGTGCTGACGCTGCACCCCGCGCACTGGGCCACCGCGCAGGTGGCGACGGAGCCCGTCAAGCCGAACGTGCAGCCGGCCTCGAAGACATCGCTGCTCGCGGCGCGCTCGCTGCAGGCGCTGCTGGATCACTGACCGCCGCCGACACCCTCGGGTCGACTCACTTGTCCGGCGACGGCTGCAGCCCGTTGACGTCCCGGCTTGCCACGGACCACGCTTCCCGCACGCGCCTCAAGCCCACCGCCACGAGGCCGGAAGCTCGCGGCCCAGGCCATACATGTGACGGATGATCTGGCCCTCGTGCATCACTTCGTGCTCCGAAACGGCCGCGAGCAGATCCTCGCGCGAGGACGACCACTCATCCACGCTCTCGATCGCGGCAAGAAGCGCCTTGCCGGACGCGGCCAGCGCCTGCCCGAAGCTCTCGCGATCCTGCCTGGCCATGGAACATGAGAATCCCTGCCAGCCGCCGGCGGCCAGCGCCCTGGCATAGCTCTCCCGCGCTCCGACGATGCACCACAGGTGCTCGGCGACGGACTTGTCTTTCGGGACCTCCAACCTCGCGCCGAGGTCAGCGGAGTCAATCGCTGCGATGAGATCGGCGTACGACTGGATTCGCTTCCTGAGATTCCGGACGATCACCTCTCTCACGCTCGCCTCCTGAGTGATGCCTCTGCGGCCTGCGTCCAACATGGCCTGGCCGGAAAAGTGGTTCGCAGGATAACGATCGAGCCGAGCCGAGAGCGCCGTGCCGGTGCGAATCGGCTCGGGCGAAGGGTCAGGCCACGCTACGCCAGCGCGATGCGAAACCGTAGCCCTGGCTTGCTGCCGAACTGCGGCGGCTTCGTGAAGTGCTCCACCAGAACGCCGCCGTTGGCCAGGATGACGCGCTGGGACGCGAGATTCCCTGGATCGGTGGTGATCTCGACGAATGGCAGCCCAACCGACCTGGCTTCCGGCAGCAGCTGCGCCAGCGCTGCCTTGGCATAGCCGAGCCTCTGCTTCCAGGGAACGACTGCATAGCCGATGTGACCGAGGCAGTGCGGAGGCAGTTCGGTTGTTCCTTCTTGCCACCGGAAGCCGATGCTTCCGCAGAACTCTCCGTCCCACAGCCAGCGCCGAAAGCCGGGAAGGCGATCGACGACCGAGCCGTCCGGAAGAGTTACCGGCGG
>CAYGXL010000033.1:10233-14072 GCA_964353935.1 uncultured Burkholderiaceae bacterium
GACCCGTACCGGCCCGTCCGGTCGAGCGCCGGGTCAGGCACCGCGGCGCTCACGGTAGACGTGCAGCAGGTCTGTAACAAGAATGCCTTCGATGCGCATTCCTGCGTAGTTTGCGTCCGCGATCGAAACATCGCCAAGACAGGCGTTGCGAAAAGTGGAGCCCGTCAGGGCAACATCTTTGAACTCGGAAGCGCGGAGGTTCACATCACAAAACTTGGAGCGCTCGAGATTGGTGTCGACAAACTCGGATTCCGCGAGGTTCGCATGCTCGGAGCGATACTTCCCGCTAGGCAATGGTATTGGCATCGCGTTCTTCTAGTGTGGTGGTGACTGACGTTCGAGCTAAGCGGTCGGCAGCGGCAGGACGCCCGGACCGGACCGGTAAAAATGTACCGTGTATCACCGGCCCGGGCGTGGTGCCCGGCCGTTTGCGCTCCGCTCGAGCGAAGGGTTAGGCGTGCCTGGCGAGCACTCGATGGATGGTTCCAAGGCTTCTACTCGTGAAGGCTACTCCAGTGAGTCGCTCGAGAAGCATGTTGGGGCTGCCTGGACCCGACATGACCTTGCGGGTGATGCTCAAAGCGTTGTTGCTCTCCAACCAGAGAACAACGGCGTCTCTTCTCTGGGTTGATTGCGGTAGGACGACGCTGTTGCGCACTTTGCTACATGCAAAGGACACAGTGAGCTCATGAATCGTGGTCGGGTCGACCCCCGCAAAGACTTCCTCCCAGGGTAGCCGACTGAGAGCCGCCAGCGAACGCACACACCCCGGTTCTCGAAGCCCAGCTACTGTTTGGAGTGTTCTGGAAGCGCTATGCAGAATGCTCTGAGCTGAACTTGATGTCGTAGCTTCAAACACGAGCGTGCCGTTGACCTGGAAGTTAGACGCTGTATAGGCGCCGGCTTCCAGGAATGCTTGCTCAAGCTGCGTCCGGGTGGGAGAACCGACCTGCCCGAGGTTCGTGTTTCTGAAGAATGCGGCGAACTTCACAGTGGTGGTTTGGCACGCCTAACGTTCGAGCTAAGCGGTCGGCAGCGGCAGGACGCCCGGACCGGACCGGTGAAAATGTACCGTGTATCACCGGCCCGGGCGTGGTGCCCGGCCGTTTGCGCTCCGCTCGAGCGAGGGGTTAGGCAGCACGTTTCTCATTTGAGAACCATAGTGCTCGCTGCAGCGTTTGCAGATGTGCCACCACCGCCATGGGCTGGCTGACAGAGCGCGCGCGGGCGTCACTTCGCCTTCCAGCCGAGGCCCTTGGCGTGCAGGCTCTGCACGTACAGGCGATCGGCCGTTTCGGTGACGGCGGTCGTTTCGGGGTACGCGCCCGAAGGGTCCTGCAGGTCGGCGAGGACGCGGCCGTCCTCGGCAAAGGCGATCACGTGGCCGTATGGTTTGGGTATGGGCCACAGAGTGCGCGGCAGGCGCAGCGTCATCGAGCGCAGCCAGGGTTTGTCGGCCATGCGGTCGACGACCGCGCTGCGCGGCTTGGTGAAGCCCATCCATATGCGCCCCTCCCTGCCGCGCATCAGGTTGTCGGGGTAGCCGGGCAGGTTGTCGAGCAGCACCCGCGCCTGGGCCGACGGGCCGCGCGCGAGGTCGAGCTCCGCGGCGGCGGCGGCGATCCTCCACACGCGATAGCGCCCGGTCTCGGCGACGAAGAGCCACTGCTCGTCCTCGGACAGCGCGATGCCGTTGGCGAACGACAGGCCGCGCGCGACGACGCGCGTCGTGCCCCTTGCCGGGTCGTACTCGAGCACGCGACCGGTCGCCGACTGCTCGATGATGTCCAGGATGCTGGCCGCGAAAGTGCCGCCCAGGTCGGCCGGGCTGAAGCGCGTCGACGAGTCGGTGAAATAGACGAGGCCGTTGCGCGCGACCACCACCGAGTTGGCATAGCGGATCGGGTCACCGCCGACCTTGTCCGCCAGCACACGAAGCCTGCCGTCGGGCGCGATCTCGAGCAGCCCTTTGTATGCATCGGCGGCGATCAGGTTGCCTGCGGCATCGAAGGCGAAGCCGAGCACGCGCCCGCCTGTGCCGGCGAACACCTGCTGCGCCGAGCCGTCGGCATTCATGCGCAGCAGCTTGCCGCTGCCCACCGCCGCGTAAAGCTTGCCGTCGGGCCCGAACGCGACATGCTCCGGCCCCTCCTCGGCGCCGAGGTCGATGACCTGCAGGCCGGCCAGGCGCTGGTTGGCCGCGTGCACGCCGGTGTAGCCGGGCGCCGCAGGCACGAGCACGCTCACCGGGCGTACCGGCACCGGCCACAGCAGCAGGTAGGCGACGAGCGCCAGCAAGGCCAGGGCGACGATCCAGGAGATTCGTTTCAGCATGTCGGTGCTACAGCGGGCAGGGCGCAGAGCTCCACGCGGCCGGACCGATGGCGGCGGCCACAATCAGTTCGTGACTGGGGAGAAGCAGATTTGAGCTTCACGGTTGATTGCCTTGCCCGGCCTGCCGTTGGCGCTCCGCTTGAGCGAGGGGTTAGGCCGCACCGCCTGGATAGGTAACTTCGTCCTCCGCGATCCTCTCGCCGACGATGAGGTAGACAAAGGGCTGCTCGTAGACGTTTTCAAGATGGTGAGCCACGGGCTGACCAGCGGGGAAGCAGACATAGGAACCTGCCTGTAGTTGATGCTGCTCCCTACCAAGATGCAGAACGGCTGCGCCCGAGATGCCATAGAGGTGTTCTTCTTCGTGTGAGTGCCAGTGGCCGGGCTTCGTATTCGAGCCTGGGCGAAGCTCCATCAAGCCGACGCCCACCTTGGCATTGCCACCAACGTCGCAAAGGGCGCGGCCGCTTATCTCGCGGTCGGTGCCTGCGTACCAGACTTCTGCCGGTACCTCAAGGGCTTGAACCGGTCGCTTGATCGATGCGAGATCGGACATCTCAGGCCTCCGTGAAGCTACGGGACAGTGTGTTGTGCGGCCTAACGCTTGAGTTGAGCCGAGAGCGCCGGTATGGCGCCTGGCCCCGAGGCGGATGATGGACCACGGCAACGCGCGGGCCAAGTGCCGTGCCGGTGCGAGTCGGCTCGGGCGAAGGGTTAGGCCGCGCTCTCGCCATCGCCTGCCGCAGTGCCCGAGTTCCGTTGAAACTCAGCCAGCGTATCGAGTGCGCGGCGTGAGGACTCTTGGCGTGTCTCGCCCAGACGAACGCGGATATCCAAGGCCTCCCGAATGCGATGCTCTGCCTCCGAGTACCGCCGCTGCTCGACAAGTGAACGTCCCCAATGATGAAGTGCCAGCGCCAGTAGCTGCAGCCACCCGGCGGCGCGGGCGAGCGCGACGGCTTTGGCGAAGTAGGGTTCCGCTTCGACCCGCATGCCCGCGTACTGAAGCGCAGTAGCTAGCGCGTTCCAATACCAGCCGGCGGGCTCGAACTCGCTCTGCGATTCCGCGAGCGCCGCATGCGCTTGCAGCAATGCCACAGCCTCGGTCTCCATGCGCGCTGTTGTGAGCATGCTTGCCAGGTCGGCGGCGTGATCGATCGTGGCCAGTGCGTCGTTGGCGCACAGAGCCTCGCGCAGCTTGCCGCGCGTCATCTCGATCTCGCGAAGCAGCCTGTCCGGATCTGGCGCGGCGTAGCGCATGAACTCGGTAGTTGCTTGAGGCATGGGGAGTGTTCGCTTCCTGACGCTCCGGCTCAGCGGCGGATCGCGCAGCGGAGCGTCCGCTGCAAACGGTTGTTGGGCATCATCGCGTCTCAGGGTCCGCTGAGCAGCTACCGCTCGTTCTGCGGCAGACCGTCCGCGATGGTGTAGTAGTCGCCCTTCTCCGCAACGAAGATGTGGCGCTCAAGTTGGATCCCGGTGGGACCGTCGATCGCGCCAAGGGC
>CAYGXL010000033.1:14172-17942 GCA_964353935.1 uncultured Burkholderiaceae bacterium
CGAAGATGTGGCGCTCAAGTTGGATCCCGGTGGGACCGTCGATCGCGCCAAGGGCTGCTTGAGCAAGCGTGAATCTGACGGCGCCGCACTGGCAGGAACCTCGAAGGCTGGACATGGTTCGCGGCTGGCAGTTGCGCGGCCTGACGTTCGAGCTAAGCGGGCGACGAGAGGGCCGTTGCGGGCAATGGCATCAATCAGAGCGCTTCAACAACTGCATGCCGACTACTCCAAAGCCAATCTCCAGAGCCAAGTAGACCAGCAACAGCCAGTGTGGTGCCCCGTCTGCGGCCAGGCTTAGAAGTCTCCCGGCGGCTAGTCCAAGCATGAAAACGACAAGGCTATAGAGCGCCGCTTGCCTGAGATGAGCCTTGTAGGCACCCATGATCCAGAAGAGGGCAAGCGCCAAGTACAAGCCCATGACTGCCCTGAAAATGTGAGCGCCATTCACGTTCTGCACAGAGACGCCAAAGAGGTACTCGAGGCTCTTGCTCGGAACCAATCCGTAACCCAGAGCAATGGGAGTAAGACCAACAGCGGCGAGGACAAGAAAGCCCTGGCGAATGTTCATTCTGTACTGTGCCTGCAGAGGCTAGGGTTGATGCAAGTCCGGAACGTTCGATCGGGTGAGTTGGGATGCCTAACGCTCGCGGTTCAGCGGCGGCGCTCCACGCCGTCCGCTGCAACCGCTTGTTAGGCCGCTTGAGTTACGGACCGACGCACAAGTTCGGCACAGTAAGGCGCTCGAAGAGGTGCGGAGACGCCACAGCAGAAGACGGGTAGTGCCCCAAAGCGCTCTTGAAGTCGGGATGGTTGAACGCGGCTCGAAAATGGGCCACGGACTCCCATATCGCGTAGTTCAGAAACACCGTGCTGCCGGCGATTCCGCGATGCAATTGCGTTGAGATATACCCCGGCTGTTTCTTCATCCAGTTTGCGTCTGCTTCCCAGGCCTTGAGCAATGCCGGGATGTCTCCTTCCGCGACTGTGAAGACGTTTACCAGGATGACTGGCGACTGCTCCGTCTGGATCTGTTGAAAAATCGGAACAACCGGATCGAGCGGTTTGAGTTGAAGCATGTGTCATCTCCTCATCAAGGCAATCCGCTGGTCACCGGCGCAAACGCATCGCGACAGCGGCCTAACGTTCGAGCTACGCGGGCGACGACGGCAGGACGCCAGGCCCAGGCTGGCGAAAATGTACCGCGTACCGCCAGCCCGGGCCTGGTGGCCTGCCATTGGCGCACCGCTTGAGCGAGGGGTTAGGCCCCACCGTGCGCGGCCGTGGGCCAGAACGCATTTGGCTAGCCATGGGAGGCCGTGGAGAAGACGAAAAGCAGACGGATGGACGCCACTATGAGCGGTGTGAGTGTGAGAGCCATGCCGGCGACGCGAAAGCCGAAGTTTTCCTTTACTTGGCTGACCCCGTAGGCATGAAGCACGCGGCCGACGAGAGTGCTTGCCCCCAGGGCGTGGACCATGTAGCTGCCAGCACCGGTAGCCTCTACAAGGAAGAGCAGCAAGAGGCTCAGTGGCACGTACTCGGCGAAGTTCGCGTGTGCTCGCATGGCACGCAGCATGGTCGGATTGGCAGCGTCGCCGATTGCGATCTGGAGTCGGCGTCTCATGCGCAGCGTGCGGACGCTGAGGCCGACGAAGAGAAGCGCCAGCAGCGCGGCGTAGAGCGGAACGATTTGCATCGGGTGCTTTGTGTGGGACCTAACGTGGAGCTAACCGGCCTGCGCGGCTCTTTGCGCAGGTCCGGTTGAGCGCAGGGTTATGCGTTTTGCCAGCAATACTCGAGTGGCCGACGTTGCCACGGGAAATTCAGCGCGCAAGCTTGGCGCGTGTTTCACTTAGGTAATGGTCCCTGCCGGTCGCTCCGCCGGACGACCATCGGCGGCGCATACCCTCCGTCACTTCCGGCAACCAGAAATCCTCCGAGATTGCCTCCGTGCCAGGCTGGCGTCCAACAGTCACATCGGCAACAAGTACACCTTGCTCCGTGCCCAGTCGGGCTACGGTTTTCCCTTCCGCGTCCACGATCTGGCTGCTGCCGAGATAGCGTCCGTTCGCCACTCGATCAAATGTCAAGGTCGAGTAGCCCGGATTCGGGCCTGTGAAGTTGGCATGGACGACCGGGACACCCAGCATGCGAGCCATTCTTTGTGGCGCTGTATCGATGAGTGCCTGATGCTCGTTCCAATTAATGCGCGCCTGGTCGGGGCGAAGTCCCGGCCAGTCGCGCTCCGGGTCGGTAGTCCACTGAGTTCAATAATCGACGACGCGAAAACGCCATAGTTCAACTCCAATGGAAAACGGGACACCCCCAGTGTGTGGAGGCGCATGACGTCTGAGCTGACGGGCACATTGTGGCGTGACGGCGTTTGACCCGGAATGAAATGGCGGGGCAGATGACGGCACGCCGCAATGTGCCCGGTTGAGCGAATTGTCAGGCGGCATTGTTTCGCGCCAGCGCTATTCTGAAGTACACAACCCGCTCCGTCTCCGTAAAGCCAAGCTGAGCGTGAACTGTATGGCTCAGCGTGTTCTCGACCTGCGCGTCTGACGCCAGTTCCGTGCAGCCGCGCGCCTCGGCCCAGACTTTAACGCTGAGAAGCAGAGCTCGCGCAACACCCTGCCTTCTTGCCGCAGGCTCGACATAAAGTCCTTCAAGGAAAGCAACCGGGCTCGTCTCGGTACCGTTGACATAGTCGGTTCTGACGGACACTTCAGCCAAGCCAAGTGGCGTTCCGTCATCAGCGCTGGCCATGAACTGGCCATACCTCTCGGGGTTCGCTACAAACTCGGCCATCTCTTCTTCGTGCTCGGCGCATGACCCGTCGGGCCACAGCGCCATTCGCAGAACAAGCCAATCGGAGTTTGGCGTGGTGGTGAGCGGTAGGATTTTCATGCGGCCTAACGTCTGAGATCAGCGGCGGCCGCAGGCCGTACGCTGGATCAAATTGCTGGGCGCAAAGAACCCCCCAAGCAGTTATTGCTCGCGCTTGCGGACCACGACCAAGTTTGCCACCTGAAGCAAGGCCATAAGAGCGACAAGCCCCTGCAAGATGAAAGCGTCGAGTTCGTTGCTTCTTCCCCAAGCCAACGGGGCGAACAGGAGAAGGAACGAGATGAGGCACAGCAGAATCAACAATGGAACAGCTATGACGTAAACAAGTAGCCGCTTGTTCGCAGATACAGCAAACGAAAGCGTAAGCATTGCCAAACCAGTCAACCCTGAAAAGACCGCGGCCGATTCGTCATGTGCAACCACAGAAATGATCGCTGCAAAGGCCAACAATCCTATGGCAAGAATGGCGTTCGCAATGGTTGTTATCTTTCTCGACATCAAACCTGCCTCGCGTTAAGCCCAACTCCCCCGCTCAGGCAGGCCGTGCAAGTGATGTCCGATCTTGAAACGAAAGGCAATCGCGGCTTCGCCCGCACTCGGATGGTTCGGCCACAACTCTTCTAACCTCATCAAACGCTACTTGGTATCGTCGACTTGAGTTTCCGGGATGCCCTGCTTTATCCGCTCAAAGTCTCGATTCAGGACCTCAGCCAGGGTTGCCCGGTCCCGCCAGGCTGTCAGTCCGAGCCAGAAAAAGAGTGCCCCCGTCGACAATATGACAACGCCAATGAGGTGCCCGTTGAACAGGACAACAGCGGCGAAAACCGTGGCCGCGGCGGCAGCCAGAAAAGCAACGACGGCCCAGCATCGCAAGAAGACCCGCCCCAGTACTTTATCAACGCTTCGCATCAGATTCATCG
>CAYGXL010000034.1:0-17864 GCA_964353935.1 uncultured Burkholderiaceae bacterium
GGCAGGCGGTCGAAGGTCAGGATGTACGTCATCACGCCGGTCATCACCTCGGCGATCGGCGGGCAGCCCGGCACCTTGATGATCGGCTTGTCGAAGATGACCTTGTGGACCGGGGTCGCCTGGGTCGGGTTCGGCTTCGCGGCCTGCACGCAGCCCCACGACGCGCACGAACCCCAGGAGATGATGGCCTTGGCGTCCTTGGCGACGTGCTTCAGCTTCTCGACGAAGGGCCGTCCGCCCGGCATGCAGTGGATGCCGTCGTCGGCGAGCGGCGGGTTGCCTTCAACGGCGAGGATGTAGTTGCCCTTGTGCTTGGCGATGGTCTGCTCGAGGGCTTCCTCGGCCTGGTGACCGGCCGCGGCCATGAGCGTGTCGCTATAGTCGAGCGAGATCATCGACAGCACGACGTCCTTGGCGAGCGGGTGCGCCGAGCGGATGAACGACTCCGTGCAGCACGTGCACTCGAGGCCGTGCAGCCAGATGACCGGCGTGCGCGGCTTGGTCTCGAGCGCCTTCTGGATCTGCTGCGCGCCGGCTTCGCCGAGCCCCAGCGACGCCGCGGTCAGGCTGCAGAACTTGACGAAGCTCCGCCGCGTAATGCCCTGCCGCCGCATCACTTCATATGACGTTTCAAGCATGGTGTGGACTCCCCTCGGGTCTTCGAACTTTCGCGATGAGGTCGGGGGACAGCGAACCCTGGCCTCGGCGAGATGGACGGATGCTGTTCCGATGCGCACGGGCCTGGTTGATGAAGGTCAATCGCCCGGTGGTCGCTCGACAAGAGTTTGATTCGCCGCACTTTCACGGCTCCGGGGGTGTAACGCCTCCAGTTACACTCGCCCGGTCGTCCGTGGGGCCTTGCGCTAGTTCAATGGCGCTGTCGTGGCATGTCGAATAATCTGAAGCGGTCCTCGCTCTGCGGGGAAAAGATCACGGGGAAGGGAAGACGATGTCAGAGCAGGATCGCTACCAGGCATTGCGCGCGTCGCGCCTCGCGGCGGAGCTCACGGACGAGCAGTGCCGCACGCTGGCGGCCAAGATCGAACTCTGCGACCTCGCCAACGGCGAGCTGCTGGTGCGCGAGGGCGCGCCGGACGACCGGCTTTTCGTCATCGTCAGCGGCGCGCTGGGCGTCGTGCGTCATCCGCAGGGCGAGCCGCCGGTGCCGCTGCACACGCTCGTCGCGGGTGACTTCGCCGGCGAGCTGTCGTTCATCGATGGCACCGAGCGCTACGCGTCGCTGGAGGCGCACGGTCCGACCCGAGTGTTCTTCCTGCGCCGCGAGGCCCTCGAGGAGCTGCTCGAGGCGGAGCCGCGCATCGTCTACCTGGTGATGCGCGCGGTCATCCGCATCGCGCACAACATCCAGCGCCGGCTGTCGATCCAGTCGGTCGAGCTGTCCAACTACATCTACAAGCAGCACGGGCGCTACTAGGCCCGGGGCACCGGCGGCCGCGCGGTCGCCAGCCTGCGCGCCGCATGGAACCCAGAGCCCCATTGGCCACACCGCTCGTCGTCGTCTTCGGCGCCACCGGCTACGTCGGGAGCAACCTCGTGCCGCGCCTGCTCGCCGACGGCGTTCGGGTGCGCGCGGTCGGGCGCCAGCGGCGCGTGCTCGAGGCGCGCGAGTGGGCGGGCGTGGAAGTCGTGGAGGCCGACGCGCTCGATCCATCGACCCTCGACACCGCGCTGGCCGGCGCGTCCACCGCGTACTACCTGGTGCACTCGATGGCGGCCGGACGCGACTTCGGGCGCCTCGATCGCGAGGCCGCGGCGAACTTCGCGCAGGCGGCGGCGCGGTGCGGCGTCAGGCGGATCGTCTACCTCGGCGGGCTCGTCCCCGAGGGCGCGGACTCCGAGCACCTGGTGTCGCGCAAGGAGAGCGGCGACATCCTGCGGGCCGGACCCGTGCCGGTGACGGAGATCCGCGCCGGCATCATCGTCGGCGCGGGCTCGGCAGCGTACGAGGTGATACGCGACCTCGTGTACCACCTGCCGGTGATGGTCACGCCCAAGTGGGTGCAGTCGCGTTCGTCGCCGATCGCGCTGCCGAACCTGCTCGAGTACCTGGTGCGCGCGGCGGACCTGCCCGAGGCGGCGGGCGGCATATACGACGCCGGCGGGCCCGACACCATGAGCTACGAGGAGATGATGCTGGCCTTCGGCGAAGTGGTCGGCCGGCGCACGCGCATCATCCGCGTGCCGGTGCTGTCGCCGCGGCTGTCGTCGTACTGGCTGGGGCTCGTCACTGCCGTGCCCGCGAGCATCGCGCGCGCGCTGATCGGCGGCCTGAAGCACGACATCCCGGCCCGCGACGAGGCGCTGCGCCGGCTGGTGCCGCAGAAGCTGCTGACCTTTCGGGAAAGCGTGGTCGCCGCGCTCGAAGCCGAGCGGCACCAGAAGGTGACCGTTCGCTGGACCGAAGGCGCGTTTCCGTTCCGCGCCTTCCGGCACGACTACGCCTTCTACGCGAAGAAGGCGAGCGGCAGCGCGACGACGCGCGCCTCGCCGGCCGCGCTGTGGCAGGTGGTCACCGCCATCGGCGGCGACAACCGCTACTACACGATGAACTTCCTCTGGTGGCTGCGCGAACTGCTCGACTGGCTGGTCGGCGGCCCGGGGTTCACGCACGGACGCCGCCATCCCACCGACCTGCGCATCGGCGACGCGATCGACTACTGGACCGTCATCGGCATGGAGCGCGAGCGCCGGCTGACGCTGAGTTTCGGCATGCGCGCGCCGGGCGCCGGGATCCTGGAGTTCGAGATCGAGCCGCTGGCGGAAGGCCGTTCACGCGTGGCGGTCACCGCGTACTGGCACCCGCAGGGCGTGTGGGGACTGCTCTACTGGTTTGCGCTGGTGCCGGCGCACCTCTTCCTCTTCGACCGCATGACGCGCGCCATCGCGCGGCGCGCGGAGGCGCTGGAGGAGGGCGGGACGGCCGTGCCGGGCTAGCGCGTCTCGAGCAGGCGCTTGCGGCGATGCTCCTCGAAGACGAACTCCTCGAGGTCCGGGTCGAGCGCGTTGCGTGACGACACCATGCCGACCAGCTTGCCGTCGTCGACGACCGGCAAATGGCGGAAGCCGCCCTCGTGCATCATCAGCATCGCGTGGCCGAAGGTCTTGTCCGGCGTGATGGTCTTCGGCTCCTTCGTCATCACATCGACGAGTTGCGTCGTCTCCGGGTCGCGGCCGCCGGCGATGACCCGGAAGACCGCGTCGCGTTCCGTGAAGATGCCGAGCAGCTCGTCGCCCTCGGTGACGAGGACGGCGCCGTAGTGCTTGGTCTTCATGAGCTTGGCGGCTTCGCGCACCGTCATGGAACCTGGGACGAGGATCAGCTTGCGCGGATCCATGATGGTCCGGACCGTCTGGGAGAACATGAGTGCTTCCCTTGAACTGCAGCGAGGCGACGGTCAAAGCTAAGGGGATGCCTGCCGGGCGGGGTTGATGGGGGTCAAGGGTTTACTAGGGGTACTTCGTTCGGGCTGGCGTGGGTTCGCAGCGATGCAGATGCAGGAAAGGTGACGGAATGGCGGTCGTCTGGCCTGGCCGGTTTGCTCAGGCGCCGGCTTCTCGGGGCGATGCGGCTCGTCGTGACCGAGTGCCACTCAGCGGGCACTGATCGGCCGCCCGATCGCGAACGGCCGCGAGGGCACCCCCTGGCTGCCGCTCGTCCGATCGGACGAGCCGAGTTGCACGAACGGCGATCTGCCAGTCTTCCACGCAATCGTCCTCGCCTTCAGAATCTTCCCGAAGGGAGGACCGAATGACCAGAGTCCTGATCGTCGACGACCATCCGTTGGTTGCCCGGTACACGAAGGCCGAGGTAGCCGCGCTTCGGCCGGACGCCGAGATCTTGATCGCTGGAACGCTGACTGAAGCCGAGGCGCTTGTTGCGGACGGGGCGACACTGAACTACATCCTCTTCGATCTGATCCTCCCCGACTGCGATGGCCTCGCCGGGGTTGTACGGCTGCGACAGCTTGCACCGGCTGCTGTCGTTGGCGTCATCAGTGGCGAGACTAATCCGGACGTGATGCGCGACTGCTTTCTCCAAGGGGCCAAAGGCTACATAACGAAGTGCACAGGCGCTGAGGAGTTCACGGATGCGCTGCGCAAACTCTTTGACAACGGGTTCTTCTATCCGCCCCAGGCAGCTGACTCCCTGCCTGCGCGGTCGACTCATCGACTGACACCTCGCGAAGCCGAGGTATTGCGCGCGCTGGCAATTGGAAAGGCGAACAAGCAGCTCGCTCCGATGCTGAACATCTCTGAGAGCACCTTCAAGACTTATCTCCGGATCATCTACGAGAAGCTCGGTGTCAGAACGCGAGTCGAAGCGGTGCGGCGAGGCGAGGAACTGGGAGTGGTCGATACACGGAGGCGGCGATGAATGCGCGTGAAGGCGCCCGACTCACGGCTCCAATGACGCCAGAGGAGCGCGCGAGGCTCGTCGCGGCGCTGGATCACGATTTGCGTCAACCGCGGCATTCGATCGAGATGGGACTGCGGACGCTGAGGCTAGTGGCGGCTGACCTTATGGGTCGTCGCTTCGATGACGCGACTTTCGACTCGCTCGTGCAACGAGTGACTGTGGAGGTGGCGTCGGTACAGGCGGCGCTGCGACAGGTCACCGATCTTCAGCAGGACTTGTTCGATGCTCTCAGGATCGAGTTTGAGGAACTGCTGCTGCGGCCCAGAACCATCTCCGCTGGCGACCTCATCGAGCGGATATGCAGGAGCAACCGGATTCTGGCGGGAAACATTCAGTTGCGGGGCGCGCCGTCACGCCTGACATTCTTCTCTGACGAGGGTTGGGTGGAGCGAGTGCTCGGTAATCTCGTCACGAACGCCTTGCGCCACTCCCGCGCGACGAAAGTCCTGATCGGGGCGCGTCGCAGTGCCGGAGACGTTGTCTTCGACGTTCTCGACAATGGGCGTGGACTATCACCCGCAATAGTTTGCGAAGTATTTCACGCGGTAAAGGCACCCGCGAATTTCCTATGCGACCCGAAGACCGCTCGATCGGGTCTTGGGCTCTACAACGTCAGGCTCCTCACGGAGCGCCTGGGTGGTTCTGTGCAGTGCCTGTCCGCACCCGGGTACGGCACTCGCTTTCGCGTACGGCTTCCCGGGCCGCTGGGAACGTCGGAGCCTCCTCGTCGGATCCCGCGCGGAGTCGCTGCACAGGCCGTGCGAAACAAGCTGGTAGTGATCCTCGATGATGATCTTGCAGTTCTGCGAACCACGGAGAGACTGTTCGAGTCGCTCGGTATGGAGACCTATGCAGACCACGACCCTCTCCGCTGGCTTGGCTTCGTGACGGATATGCCAAGCCCGCCGGATCTGGTCGTACTGGACTTTCAGTTGCAGGACCACGACTGTTCACTGCTGCTGGATATTGTCCGCAGAAAGTGGACCGCGCCGCGCACCAAGGTGCTGGTCCTTACTGGCGCGTCGGCGAGTCCTGGCCTGGCTGAAGTTGCCGCGGTCGTCCCCGTCTTGAGGAAGCCACTTACAGACATCAAGTTCGACGTGCTGCTTGACGTCCTGGCGGGGATTCGAGGCATGCCGGAGGCGGGCTATCTGGAGGTCGGAAATGAATGCTGACTCGCTCGCGACTGCATGCGCCGACGATTCAATCGAGTCCGAAATCGACAGACTCTTCTCCAACTTCGATGCGCAGCGCGTCAAGGCGATCGACCGCGCGCTGAGAAAGTGGTCGGAAAGCGTGCCGTCGGTGGCGCATCTGCAGAGGATGCATCGACTTTGCATGCTGTATGCACACCATTCGAGAGCGGTGGACGGGTACTCGATCGCTCGCGCAGCAGTGAGAGCTGCCAGGCGACTTGGCGACCGTAGGCTCCTTCGCAGGGCGCTGACCGTTAGAGGCGCATTGCGTCGAATGGCAGGCGACATCAACAGCGCGATTGAAGATCATGTTGAAGCGTACGAAGTGGCAAGGGAGTTGAATGACGAGGCGATCATGTCGTCGCCCCTATCCAACTTGATTCTCGCTCTCGGTTTCCTGGATCTGGATGACCTGGCGCTTCGGCTTGCGGAGGAGGCGCTCGAGCGAGTTCCGTCAGCCGTGGTTGACTTCTCTCACCTCACTGGGACGACGTCTCTCATGGTCAATACATCCGACCTCCTGCTCGGAAAGAATCCGAGGCGCGCTCTGCAGCTTGCATGTGATGCCGAGAAGCGGTTGCGAGAGGCAGCCGGCGAACTGGAGCCGTCAGATGAGGTTCAGAGGGAATCTCAACTTGCCATAGCCACGATGAACCAGGTAATTGCGGCTGTGAACCTTGGTGATAGGGAGTTCGCCGCGCATGCAGTGGCCAAGGTGCGGGTACTGATCAACGGTCTTCCTGCGCCACGACTCCAGCCTTGCGCGGCAGTGACTCTGGCCGTGTACGAAACGCGGTACGGTGATCGGCGGCGGGGTCTGCTGGAACTTAGGCGGGCGTGTGAGTCTTCGATCGATGAGGTCGCGGTCGATGCTTCGCGTCGACTTGTCGAGTACTACGAAGCGATGGGATGTCCAGCTGAAGCGGCGGAGGTGCTCCGTACCCTGCAAGCTCGTCTTCAATCGATTCGGCGAACCGTTGCTCTGGAGGAACTTCGCCGGATCGAGGCGCTTGACCAAGTCGAAGAGTTTGATGAGTTCCAGTGTGAGACAGAAAGGCGGTTGTCTGTCTTTGCAGGCCGTTCCATCGGGGTCCCGGAGAGGCTTTCGGCGAAGTTGAAACACCTGGAGGGGATTGCAGTCGCCGCGGAGTTGCGGGAGGGCGCTGAAATGAGCCGCGCTCAGCACGTTTACCGTGTCGGCAAGTTATGTCGCGAACTGGCGGCAGAGGCCGGTTGCAGTGATGAGGTCCAGTGGTTGGCCGAAATTACGGGCCGCCTCCACGACATCGGAAAGTGCGCGATCCCCGACTCGACGATCCTTTGTTCTTCCTCTTTGCATGAAACCATGCAGGCGATGCTCCGGGAGCACTCGGACTACGGGGCGAGACTGATCGCGGACGCGGACGAGCCGCGCCTAGTTCAAGTGGTGGCGTCGGTGCGTCATCATCACGAACGTTTCGATGGCACGGGTTATCCAAGCAAGCTGCGAGGCGAGGAGATTCCACTGCTGGCACGCATTGCGGCGATTTGCGAGAGCTATGACGCGATGCTGCAATCGAGGGTCTATCGGAGCAGTCGCACACCGGCGACGGCCCTTGAGGAAGTCGAGCGCTGTGCGGGAACGCAGTTCGATCCGCACCTTGCTGGCCTGTTTGCCCGTCTGGTCCGTCGCATACGTCGGGAGCACGGAGATGTGCTCGAGTACCTCGGAGCCGAAGCGCGGGACAGTGCGCCCGTGCGAACGTTCGAACAACTGGAGCAACTGACGGCCGAGGCGCGCACGGTGCTGTGACTAATCCTCCAGTTCCTCCCTGGCCAGCTCCACATCCAGCTTCTCCATCGCATCCGCCGCCTCGCACTCCGCGGCCTCCGCGTAGAGCTTCTCCGCTTCCTTCAGCGCCTTCTTGCCTTCCAGCATCACCAGCCCGTTCGCGTGCTCGATGCGCGCGATCGCGGAGGCCGGGTTGAGCCTGAGCGCTTCCTTGTACATCTTCAGCGCGGTGTCCTTCTTCGCCCCGTACGTGAGGCCGCCGATCATCGCGCCGACCTTGTCGATCACCTCCGCGTGATACGAGCCGAGCACGATGTGCGCGTCGGCGTGCCTGGGCGCGAGCTTGATCGTTGTTTCCAGCGCGGCCTTCACCTTGCCGCCGATGCCCTGTGCGAGCGCCTTCGCCACCGAGATGCCCTGCGCGTACCGGCCGAGCGCGTAGGCCTGCCAGTAGAAGGCGTTGGCGTTCTTCGGCTGCCTGGCCTGGAGTTTCTCGGCGCGCTGCGCGACCTCCTCGAAGAGTTCGAGCTTGCGCTTCTCGTTCGCCTCCAGGTAGTTGGCGTAGATCGCCTGCGCCTTGTTGGCGACCGTGATGCCGTCGTCGCCGGCCTTCGCCCCGAGTTCAGCAGCCTTCTGGAAGTCGCCCGCATGGAACGCGATCCACGCCTCGACGACGTCGTCGTTCTTCGGGAACGGCTCGGCGTCGCCCTTGTGCAGGCGGTCCCACGCCTTCTTCAGGCCTGCCGCGGTGTAGTGGAACGACTTGTCGGGATACGGAAACTTCGCCCACGCCTTCGCCATCGCGTTCTCCTTCGGTCTTGTCGTTCTGGTCCCGCTAGTCGGTCAGGTACTCGGCCGCCAGGTGCTCGAACAGCGTGCGCGACTCGCCGGTGAGGTAGGGCGCCGTCAGCGCCATCACCTGGTAGCAGCCGCGCTGCACGGCGGCGCCAACCACGTCCGGTTCGTTGAAGCGCCGCGGGTCCATCACGTACGAGTACGACAGCCAGTAGGTCGCCACCACCACCATGTTGGTCGCCAGCGACTCGATCTCGCGCGGGCTGGCGGAGAGTTCCCCGGCCTGCTGCAGGCCCTCGCACAGGCCCTTGGCGACCTTCACTTTCTGCGCCAGCAGCTGCTTGAACTTGACTTCGAGCGTGCGGTTGTTGGCGAGCAGGTTGTTCAGGTCGCGGTAGAAGAACCGGTACTTCCACACCAGCTCGAACAGCACGTGCAGGAACAGCCACGCATCCTCGACGTTCGCCTGGCGGTCCTGCGGCACCGACAGCAGCTTGTCGATCTCGCGCTCGAACTGCTGGAAGATGCAGTTGATGATGTCGTCTTTGTTCTTGAAGTGGTAGTACAGGTTGCCAGGGGAGATGTTCATCTCCTCGGAGATCAGCGTCGTGTTGACGTTGGGCTCGCCGAAGTCGTTGAACAGCCGCAGCGACAGATCGAGGATGCGCTCGCGGGTGCGGCGCGGCGGCTTGCGTTCCATGGGTGTTCGGGGGCGGAGACGCCGGATCGGGTTGCGGCAAGAATACCGCAGCGACCCGGCGCGCCTCAGGCGGCGGCGACGCGCAGCCAGCGTTCGAGGTCGTCGAGCGTGTGGGTCAGGGTGCGGGTCGCGGCGGTGCTCGCGGTCTCGCGCCAGAGCCCGCGGCTCTTGCGCAGGCTCTTCACCAGCGTCAGCGATTCGTCGCGCAGCACGTCGAGGCGGAGTTCCAGGCCGTGGCGCTCGAGGACCGGCGTCAGCTCGTGGCGGCGCTTCCACAGCTCCTCGCGCGTCTTCTGGTACGCGTGCTCGCACAGGCGGCGGCGGCTCGAGTACGAGAAGAGGTTGGTGAAGAACATGTCGGCATCGGCGCGGTTCGGCTCGAACAGCACGATGTCGGTGTCCGGGTACACGGTCTTGTAGCGCTCCATCCCCGCGCCGAGGCGCGAGTGGATGATCGAGCGGTACGTCTGCGCCAGCACCACCGGCAGTCCGCCCTCGACCAGCTTGTCGAGGTGGTGCTCGTGGTCGCGCGTGCGGTGGTGCGGCGACGCGTCGAACGGGACCAGCGGGTTCAGGCACAGCATGAGGTCGATGCCCTGCTCGAGGGCCATCGACGCGTGCAGCGTCTTGCGCAGCGCGCCGTCGACGAAGTAGCGACCCTTGATCTGGGTGGGCGGAAAGAGCCCGGGCAGCGCGGCCGAAGCCTGCACCGCGCGCGAGATCGGAATGTCGTCGAGGCCCGGGGTGCCGAAGGCGAGCGACTCGCCGGTGTCCAGGTCGGTGGCGACGAGGTAGAGCTTGTGGGTGAGCCGGCGGAAGTCGTTGGTGCGGCCCGCCTGCGAGAAGATGACGCCGAGGTACTTGTCGACCTGCTCGCCGTTGAAGATGCCGGTCGGAATGGCGCGGCTGAGGCGCTCGAAGGCGCTCATCATCGTGCTGGTGCCGAGCGCGTAGTGCCAAAGCGCGGCGGCCAGCAGCGGCGGCACCGACGCCAGGCGCTGCCCGAACTCCCTGAACGCCGGCCGCAGCAGGATCGACGGCTCGAAACGGTCGCGCGACCGGTCGCCCTCGATGAACATGCGCGACATCTCGTGCGGCGTGATGCCGTTGCACAGCGACGCCGCGATGAAGCCGCCCGCGCTGACGCCGACGTAGACGTCCGCGTCGTTGAGGTCGATCGACAGGGATTCGTTCAGCGCGGCGAGGGCGCCGATCTCGTAAATCGCACCGAGCGGTCCCCCTCCTGCGAGGGCGAGGCCGATGCGGGGCTTCGGCGAGGGCCGGGGGACTCCTCGGCCGGTGCGGGCGCGCGGATTGGCAGGCATCGCCTTCAACCTAACCCGGATTCCGGGGCAGGTGTTGCGATCCGTCAGCGCACGGGGTCAGGGCAGGCGCCCCGGGGTGTTTCCCGGGCGACTGCCCTGCCGGGTGCTCAATCAGGCCGCGACGGCCCTGCGTGCGCGGGGCTTCGCCGCCTTGACGGCGCGCTTGGCGGCCGGACGCGCGCGAGTCAGCGACTCGACGCTGCGCGTCAGTTCCTCGACACGCTTTGTCAGCGACGTGATTTCCTTGTTGGTCGGCACGCCCAGTCGGGTCAGGGCGCGCTCGACGCGGGCCTCGAACACGGTCTCGAGCTTGTCCCATGTGCCATTGGCCTGCTTCTGCAGCCCGGCGGCGACTTTCGTAACTTTGGACGTCACGTCGTTGACCCTGTCTTCGGTGACCTTCATCGTGCGTTGCTGGATCGAGGCGCCTTCACGGACGAGGGCCTTGAACACTTTCTGGCCTTCCTCCTGCGCCTTCGCGAAGGCGCCGAGTCCGGCCAGCCAGATTTCCTGCGCCGAGTCCTTCACGGCGGCAGCGAGTTGGCTTTCGGTGCGGGACTTGCTTGCCATTGCTTTCAGCTTCTTGACCATCGTGGCTCCTTGCGTCGGAAGTTCGAATTCTCGAGTGGGCGAATTCTAGGAGCGGGGAAACGCCGCTCTCAACCGAATCCCTAGAACCGCGGCTCTATTGGCTACACTCTTCGATAGCCGTAGAAGAACCACTCGAATCGGTCCAGGAGACTTCCCGATGACTTACTTTGTCACGGGCGCCACAGGCTTCATCGGCAGGCGCCTCGTCAAGAAATTGCTCGCCCGGCGGGGCACCGTCGTCTACTTCCTCGTGCGCGCCGAGAGCCGCGACAAGGTCCCGGCGCTGCTCGAAGACTGGGGGGTCGGCGAAGGGCGCGCGATTCCAGTCGTCGGCGACCTCGGACAGCCGCTGCTCGGCGTCTCCAAGGCCGACCAGAAGAAGCTCGCCGGGAAGATCAAGCACTTCTTCCACCTCGCCGCCGTCTACGACCTGAAGGCGGACGCCGAGAGCCAGATCGTCGCCAACATCGACGGCACCCGCAACGCGGTCGTGCTCGCCAACGCGATCAAGGCCGGCGTGTTCCAGCACGTGTCGTCGATCGCCGCCGCCGGCATGTACGAAGGCGTGTTCCGCGAGGACATGTTCGACGAGGCCGAGGGCCTCGACCACCCGTACTTCGCCACCAAGCACGACTCCGAGAAGATCGTCCGCAAGGAGTGCGACATGCCGTGGCGCGTCTACCGCCCGGGGCTCGTGGTGGGTGACAGCAAGACGGGCGAGATGGACAAGATCGACGGCCCGTACTACTTCTTCAAGCTGATCCAGCGGATGCGCGCCATCCTGCCGCCGTGGATGCCGGCGGTGGGCATCGAGGGCGGCCGCATCAACATCGTGCCGGTGGACTTCGTGGTCGACGCGATCGACCACATCGCGCACAAGAAGGACCTCGACGGCAAGGCGTTCCACCTCGTCGACCCGACGCCGTACCGCGTCGGCGACATCCTGAACATCTTCGCCAAGGCGGCGCATGCGCCGCAGTTCTCGCTGCGCGTCAACGCGGCGCTGCTGGGCTTCATCCCGAACAGCGTCAAGAAGGGCATGCTCGCCCTTTCGCCGGTGCGCCGGATCAAGAACGCCGTCATGAAGGACCTCGGCGTTCCGGACGACATCCTCACGTTCGTCAACTACCCGACGCGGTTCGACGCGCGCGGGACGACCGCCGCGCTGAAGGGCACGAAGATCCACTGCCCGCGGCTCGAGGACTACGCGTACCGGCTCTGGGATTACTGGGAGCGCAACCTCGACCCCGACCTCTTCATCGACCGCACGCTGAAAGGGCAGGTGCAGGGCAAGGTGGTGGTGATCACCGGCGGTTCATCGGGCATCGGACTGGCGGCGGCGCACAAGATTGCCAGCGCCGGCGCGATCACGGTGCTCATCGCGCGCGACGAGGAGAAGCTCGCCGTCGCGAAGAAGGAGATCGAGGACGCGCTCGGCAAGAACGAGAACCACGGCCAGGTCGTGACGCACTCGGCCGACCTCGCCAGCAACGACGGCGTCGACCGGGCGACGGCATGGATCATCGAGGCCTTCGGCGGCGCGGACGTCCTGGTCAACAACGCCGGCCGGTCGATCCGTCGCGGCATCGAGTCGAGCTACGACCGCATGCACGACTTCGAGCGCACGATGCAGGTCAACTACTTCGGCGCGCTGCGGATGACGATGGGGCTGATGCCGCACATGTCGGCCAGACGCCGCGGCCAGGTGATCAACATCTCGTCGATCGGCGTGCTGACCAATGCGCCGCGGTTCTCGGCGTACGTCGCGTCCAAGGCGGCGCTCGACGCGTGGACGGCCTGCGCGTCGTCGGAGTTCGCCGACGTCGGCGTCAAGTTCACGACGATCAACATGCCGCTCGTGCGCACGCCGATGATCGCGCCGACGAAGCTCTACCAGAACGTGCCGACGCTCTCGCCCGACGAGGCGGCCGACCTCATCGTGCGCGCGATCGTCTACAAGCCGGTGCGCATCGCCACGCGGCTCGGCATCTTCGGCGCCGTGCTGCACTCGCTGGCGCCGCGCATCGCGCAGATCGTGATGAACACGACCTTCCGCATGTTCCCGGACTCCGACGCGGCCAAGGGCGCGAAGGAAGGCGAGAAGCTGAAGGCCACGCCGGACCAGATCGCGTTCGCGAACCTGATGCGAGGGATTCACTTCTAGACGTCGCTTCCGACGGGAAGCTGTGCCACGACGAGGGGCAGGGACCGTGTTCCCGCCCCGCGTTTCCAACAACGGGATGCTGGATGAACGAACCTGCCGGATTGCCGCCGCTGCCTGACCACCTCTCGGTCGACCCGCGCAGTCCCCATTACAACGCTGCGGTCCTCGAGCACGAGATCGGCGTCCGCTTCAACGACCACGAGCGCTCGGACGTCGAGGAATACTGCGTCAGCGAAGGGTGGATCAAGGTCGCGGCGGGCAAGGCACTCGACCGGCGCGGCCAGCCGCTGCTGCTGAAGCTCAAGGGCCGCGTCGAGGCCTATTACCGCTGAGGGCCCGCTTCACGCGGCTCCAGAGGTCGCGGCGTGCGGAGCGGGACGCTCGACCACCTCGATCAGCTTCTTCAGCACGTCGCCGTTCGCCGTCATCGCGAGGTGCCCGATCTTCTCGAACCACACCGCCTCGGCGCCGGAGAGCACCTGGTTGTCGCGCGGCACGATCAGGTTGTCGTGCTGGCTGGCGAAGCAGACGAACTCGACCGGCTCGTCGTCCTCGGCGAGCTTGCTGACGAACTCGCAGGCGTTGCGCATCTGGCGCGCGTTGGGACCGTGGCCGAGGGTCGCGAACACGGTGCCGTGATGCGGCGTGTTGATCGTGACCACGCGCTGGACGGCATGATGCCCATGGCGGCGCAGGTAGCTGCGTGCGGCCAGCCCGCCCATGCTGTGGCAGACGAGGGTGATTCGCTCCGCGCCGGTGGCGTCACGCAGGCGCTCGACGGCATCGTCGACCGCCTCGGCGTAGTGCTCCACGACGCCGAACACCGGCTCGAGGTTCACCGTGGCGATGTTCCAGTGCGACGGGATCCCGTCCATCAGCCAGCGGCGCCAGGCCGCGCGGTTGCACATGTAGCCGTGGATCAGCAGCACGGTCGGACGCGACGCATCGCGCGCCACCGGGCGCTCGGGGAAGTCGGCGCGCCACGCCTGGTCGATGTTGAACACGATGAACGATCGCCACGTCTCGCCCCACCACACGGCGACGAGTTCGAGGAAGCCGATACGCGCCACGGGCCGCCGGTCGATCAGCGCACCCGTGACGAACTCGATGGCCAGCGGCACGCCCTGCACCGCGAGGGGCAGCAGGGCGGCCAGGGCGATCGCGAGCCATCGATCCACGCCGGCCTGGTGCAGGCCGTGAGCCAGCGCCAGCGCCGCCAGCAATTCGATGACCGCGCCGATCCTCAGGTAGCGAGCGAGCATCTCAGCCTCGCGACATGGTGGTGTCGATGTCCAGGTAGGCCCAAGGCCGCGTCGGGAACAACGGGCGGCGGAACCCGAGCACCCAGGGTTGCGAGAGATCAAGCTGGATGCGGTGCGCGATGAACTTGTACGGCATGTAGGCGACGAGCAGGCGGCTGGCCTCGCGCAGCAACGCCAGCCGCTCCGGACCGTCCGGCAGCCGGCGCTGTTGCGCATACAAGGCATCGTAGGCCTTCAGTCCGAAGCGCGCGTCGTTCGACGAACCGAGATTGGGGCTATAGGCCAGGCTGAAGAACAGGTCGCTATCGGGCTGTCCGGCCTCCCACGAGAAGCCCCACATCATCAGCTTGCCGGCGAGCGACTGCTTCAGCAGCTCGGGCCACTGCGCGATCCGGAACTCCATCTTCACGCCGATGGCGTCCATGCAGCGCCTCCACTGCTCGTTCTGGCGGCGCTCGAGTTGCGAGGTCGAAGCGGCCATTTCGAGCACCAGCGGCGAGCCGTCCGGCTGTTCGCGCCAGCCGTCGCCGTTGCGGTCGACGTAGCCGTAGATGTCGAGCAGCGCTTTCGCACGGGCCGGGCTGTACTCGGACAGTTCGGTGCGCAACGCCGGGTCGAAGCCGAAGGTGCCCGGGACGATCGGCGACTCCGCCGCGACTGCGTTGCCCCGGAAGATCTCGCGGATGTAGCGACCGCTGTCGAAGGCGAGGCTGACTGCCCGGCGCAGCGCCACCCTTTCGGGCGCATAGCCGCCGACGACCGGGTGCTCCATGTTGAAGTACACCAGCGTGACATCGGCGAGCGGCGTGGCCTGCAGCCGCACGCCGCGGCGCGCGAGGCTCGGCGCCAGCGCGTTGTTGGGCGCGGCAATGGGCGCGTAGTCGAACGGCACGGCGAGGAGGTCCAGGGCGCCCTGGTCGAACGACAGCCAGCGCGGCTGCGACTCCTCGATGATCGTCACCTCGACGCGGTCGACGAGCGGCACCTTGCGGCCCCGCAGCCGGACGGCATCCGCCGCGAGGGCCGGCTGGTCCGCGGGGGGCTCGAAGTCCCAGGTCTCGTCGCGATACGTCGGATTCCGCTCGAGGACGATGCGGGACGTCCGGGTCCAGTGCGCGAGCCGGAACGGCCCCGTGCCGACCGGGTGCTCCATGATCCGGTCGCCGTACGCCTCGACGACCTCGCGCGCGACGGCACCGAGCGGCATGGCGGCCGTGAGCGTGTTGACGAAGCGCGGCCCCGGCTCCTCCAGGCGGATCTGCAGCGTGTAGCGGTCGAGCGCGCGCAGGCCTTCGATCGGCGCCGCGTAGTCGAACGGCGCGCCCTTCAGCGCGCGCCGGCGGGCTTCGTCGATGCCGACGATCTTCGCCGGCTCGAGCTCGAACAGCATCTGGCTCTTCCAGCGCGGGTCGAACACGCGCTTGAACGAGTAGACGTAGTCCTCCGCGACCAGCTCGCGCCGCTGCCCCTTGAACGCCGGGTCGTCCTGGAACCAGATGCCGGGCCGGATGCGCAGCGTGAAGGTGCGGAAGTCGCTCGACACCTCCGGCAGCCCGGTGGTCGTGTTCGGCACGAGCCTGGCCGGTCTCGCCATGTAGTCGTAGCGCAGCGGCGCGTCGAAGATGTGAGAGATGATCTGGCTTGAATACCCGTCCTGGACCTGCGCCGGATCGAACCCGGTCTCGGGTGCCGGGAAGGCAACCCGCAGCGTGCGGTCGCGCGCCGGCGCGTGGGTCGTCGCCGCCGAGGCGAGCGGGACGGCCGCGCCGGTGGCCAGGAAGCGGCGACGGTCCATCGGTTTCAGGCGCCGTGGCGGCCGGCCGGGTCGACGTCGATGTGCTTGAAGAAGTCTCGCGCGTACGGGTGGCGGCGATATCCAGCCAGCCACGGATGCATCACGTCGTTGACGAAGCGGTGTCCGTGCACCTTGTACGGCATGTACGTGACGAAGATGCGCTTGAGTTCGAACATCGCGGCCTCGCGCTCGCGTCCGTCCGCGATCGTGCGCTGCAGTTCGTACAGCCGGTCGTATTCCTTGTTCGCAAAGCGCGAGTAATTGGGCGCCCCCTTGTTGGGCCCGAACGCAACTGCGAAGAACGTGTCCGCATCCGGCGCGCTCGCGCTCCAGCCGAGCTGCCACATCATCAGCTTCCCGGCGCGCGCGTTCTTTGCGTTCTCCGGCCACTGGTTCACGCGGAACTCGATCCTGAGTCCGAGCGCGGTCATGTGGCGCTTCCACACTTCGTTGAAGCGGCGGTCGAGCTGGCTCGACTCGCACGCCATCGAGAGCACAAGACGAGAGCCGTCCGGGTGCTCGCGCCAGCCGTCGCCGTCGCGGTCCACGTAGCCGTACGTGTCCAGCAGCGCGCGCGCCGCCCCGCGGTCGAAGCGGCTCATGTCGCTGCGGAAGCCGGGGTCGAAGCCGATCACGCCCGGCGGCACCGGCGACTGGGCCGGCAGCATCGAGTCGTTGCGGACCAGCCGGATCTCCTCGTCGATGTCGTAGCCGAGGCTGATCGCGCGCCGCAGGGCGACTTTCTCCGGGCTGTAGCCGCCGATGGTCGGGTCGTCCATGTTGAACAGCGTGACGACGATGTCCGGGTTGATGATGCGATCGAGCTCGATGCCCTGTTTCGCGAGCGTCGGCGCCACCTTGCCGAACGGAACCGCCTGGTTGATGAACTCGAGCGGAACGTTGACGCAGTCCTGCTCGCCGTTCAGGAACGACAGCCAGCGGGGCTGCGACTCGTTGATGACCGAGAGTTCGACCCGATCCACCATCGGCAGGCGGCGGCCCTTCAGCTGCGCGGCGATCTCCTGCGCGCGGACGTCGGCGGCGGGAGGGCGGGCGTCGTACAGCTCTTCGCGGAAGTTCGGGTTGCGCTCGAGCACCATGAAAGACGAGCGCTTCCACTGCGCCAGGACGAAGGGTCCCGTGCCGACCGGGTGCGCCATCATGTCGTCGCCGTACATGTCCACCACTTCGCGCGCGACCGCGCCGAAGACGCTGCAGTCGGCGAGGTTGTGGATGAAGCGGGGCTCGGGTTCGGCCAGCCTGATCTGGAACGTGTACCGGTCGAGCGCCCGCAGGCCTTCGACTTCGCGGCTGTAGTCGAACTTGCCGGTGGCCTGCGCCTGCTTGCGCAGGTCGTCCAGGCCGACCAGCTTCGAGTTGCCCAGCGACGAATACAGCGGGCTCTTCCAGCGCGGGTCGTAGATGCGCTTGGTCGAGTAGACGTGGTCGTGCGCCGTGAGTTCGCGCTTCTGTCCCTTGAAGGCCGGATCGTCCTGGAAATGGATGCCCGGCTGGATCCGCACGGTGAACGTGCGGGAGTCGCTCGACACCTCAGGCATCGCGGCCGCGGTGCGGGGACGCAGTTCGGCGGGCCGCGCGAGGAAGTCGTACTGCAGCGGCGACTCGATGATGTTGGAGACGACGTAGTTCGAGTAGAGATCGGAGATCTGCGCCGGGTCGAAGCCGGTCTCCGCGGCGTTGAAGGCCCAGCGGAAGGTGCGCTTGCCCTGGGCCGCGCTGGGCGCTGGCAGTCCGGCCGCCGCGGTTGCCACGACCGCGGCGCTGCCCTGCAGGAAACCGCGCCGCTTCACTTAGTCGCCTTCGCCT
>CAYGXL010000035.1:0-17784 GCA_964353935.1 uncultured Burkholderiaceae bacterium
CAACTGCCACGCCGCGGAGGATGGCAATCGGCGCATGCCCTCCATGTCGTTTCCCGCCCTGGCGAAGAAGTACGGCGCGGTCGGCGAAGACAAGCTGGTGGCGCAGTTGCACGACCGCTCGACCGGTCATCCGGCGATTCGCAGCAACCCCGAGCAGACGCGACAGATCATCCGCTGGATGCTCACTCTCAAGTGAGCCGGGGGCGCTGCCGTTGACCAGCGGCGAGGCATCCGTTGCAAGCCGTGGTCGGGGCCGGTGAGCGGGCCGCTTGCTGGAATCCAGGAACACATTCAGGGGAGAAGTACATGCTGAAGGGGAAGGTAGCTGTCGTCACGGGTTCCACGAGCGGCATTGGACTGGGCATCGCGCAGCAACTGGCAGGCGCGGGTGCCGACATCGTCGTCAACGGCTTCGGTGATGCGGCGGAGATCGACCGAATGTGCAAGGACCTCGCCAAGCGCCACGGCGTGCGCGTGATTTACGAGGCGGCCGACCTGTCCCGGCCGGACGAGTCGATCTCGCTGATTGAACGGGCGACGCGCGCGATGGGGCGGGTGGACATCCTGGTCAACAACGCCGGCATCCAGCACGTGTCGGCGATCAAGGACTTCCCGCCCGACAAGTGGGACCTCGTGTTGGCGATCAACCTGACCTCGCCGTTCCTGACGACGCGCGCCGTCCTGCCGCAGATGCTCGAGCGCAACTGGGGGCGGATCATCAACATCGCCTCGGTGCACGGGCTGATCGCGTCAACCGACAAGTCGGCCTACGTGGCCTCGAAGCACGGCGTGGTGGGCCTCACCAAGGTCACGGCGCTGGAGACCGCCACGACCGGAATCACCTGCAACGCGATCTGCCCCGGTTGGGTGCTGACGCCGCTGGTGCAGAAGCAGATCGACGCCCTCGCAGAGCGTGAGAAGCTGTCCGGGGACAAGGCGAAGATCGAGTTGCTCGCCGAGAAACAGCCGTCGCTCGAATTCACGACACCCGAGCAGCTTGGCGGGCTGGCCGTGTTCCTTTGCTCGGACGCGGCCGCGCAGATGACCGGGGTGTCGCTGCCAGTGGACGGCGGCTGGACGGCGCGCTGATCGTGCGCCAGCGCGGCGGGGCCTGGCTGATCCGTCCTGCCCGCCCGTAACGACCACAGGAGATTTTCCGATGCAGTCGAGTTTCGTGCGCGGAGCCGTCTGGCTCGTTGTCTACCTGTTCTTTGTTCTCGCGCCGTTGCTGGCGCTGGTGGTCGGCGATCTGCCTCCTCCGCGCGAGTTCTGGATCGAGTTCTCGGCGGCGATCGGCTACGCCGGCCTCGCCCTGATGGGGCTGCAACTCGGTTTGACGGCGCGCTTCCGGTTTGTGACCGCGCCGTGGGGCGAGGACGTGATCTATCACTTCCACCGCAACATCTCGCTGGTGGCGCTCGGGCTGGTCGTCGCCCACCCGATCCTGATCTTCATCATGCGGCCGCACATGTTGTGGCTGCTCAAGTTCTGGGAGGCGCCGCCGGCCGCGGTCTGGGCTGCCATCTCGACCTACTCGCTGATCGCGCTGGTGGTCATGGCGCTGTGGCGCGTGCAACTCCGGCTGAGCTACGAGTTGTGGCACTGGACGCACATCGTCCTCTCACTGGTGGCCGTGCTGGCGGGCGTGGTGCACATGGTGATGTGGGGCTTCTACCTGGGCGACCCGGTCAAGCGCGCGCTGTGGATCGGACTGGCGGTGTTCTGGGTCGCGCTGCTCGTGTATGTGCGCGCCATCCGGCCGCTGTTCGTGCTGCGCAAGCCATACAAGGTCACCGACGTCCGGCAGGAACGCGGCAGCTCCTGGACGCTCGTGATGACGCCGGACGGGCACTCCGGCTTCCGCTTCAAGCCGGGGCAGTTCGCGTGGCTCAGCCTGTGGGGCGGCGCGTTCAAGCTCACGCAGCACCCATTCTCGTTCTCGGGCAGCGCGCTCGCGCCCGACGGGCGCCTGGAGATCACGATCCGGGAACTGGGCGATCACACGAGGCGAATCCGCGAGGTCCCGGTCGGATCGCGCATGTACATCGACGGCCCGTACGGCGCGTTCACCAGCGGCTGCCCGTCCGACATGCACGTTCTGATCGCCGGCGGGGTCGGCATCACTCCGATGGTGAGCATGATCCGCACGCTGGCCGACCAGGGCGACAAGCGGCCGGTCGTGCTGCTGTACGGCAGCCGCGACTTCGAGTCGATCACGTTCCGCGAGGAACTCGAAGCGCTCGAGCCGCGCCTCAACCTGAAGGTCGTGCACGTGCTGGAGAAGCCGGACGAGGGCTGGACGGGCGAGCGCGGATTCATCAACGCCGAGGTGCTGAAACGGCACGTGCCGGCCCCGTACGCCGAACACGAGTACTTCATCTGCGGACCGAACGTGATGATGGACGCCATCGAGACGGCCTTGGCCGGCCTGCACGTGCCGATGAGCCGCTACCACGCCGAACGCTACAGCTTCGCCTGACGGAGGGATTCGATGAGACGCCTGTTCGCCGATCGACTGGTCATCGCCAGCGCGGTCCTCGTTCTGCTGACCTGCGCGCTGTTTGCCTGGCTTCGAGTCAGCGGCGGATAGCGGCTGGCGCCGTGCGGCCCGCTCCATGGCGCCGCACGGCCTTCGAAGGCAGACCTGAGCGCACTGCCGCGCATCCGCATCGACCGCGCCTCAAAGGATCTTCATGGCCGCATATTCGATAGAACTGATCGGCATCCTGGTCGCTCTCGGGCTGCTGATCCTGATGGCGTTCCGCGGCTTCACGCTGCTGCTCGCCGCGCCGCTGGCGGCAATTGTCGCCGCGCTGTTCTCGGGCGAACCGCTGCTGGCGAAGTGGACCCTGACGTTCATGCAGGCCACGGCCAACTTCGTCCGTAACTTCTTCCCGCTGTTCCTGCTCGGCGGGCTGTTCGGCAAGCTGATGGACGACAGCGGCGCGGCGCTCTCTATCGCGCGCACGATCGTCGACAAGCTCGGCGAGGCGCGTGCCGTGCTCGCCGTCGTGCTGTCGTGCGCGGTGCTGACCTACGGTGGCGTCAGCCTGTTCGTCGTGGCGTTCGCGGTGTACCCCGTCGCCTCCGCCCTGTTCCGCCAGGCGAAGGTTCCGCATCGGCTGATCCCGGCGGCCATTTCGCTAGGCGCCTTCACCTTCACGATGACGGCGGTGCCCGGCACGCCGGCGATCCAGAACGCGATCCCGATGTCGTTCTTCGGCACCACGCTGTTCGCGGCGCCGATCCTTGGCATCATCGGCTCGCTCATCATGCTGGGATTCGGCATGTGGTGGCTGCAGCTCGTCGAGGGGCGGGCGCGTGCCGCGGGCGAGGGCTACGGCAAGGAGGAGCCGGCCGCAGCCGACGACGAGATCGTGCGTCAGAAGGGCGCGAACGCCGAGAGCTTCGACCCGGCGGAACTGAAGCACGGCGCGCGCGGCAGTCAACTTCCCGGTTTCGGAGTCTCGATCGCACCGGTCGTCATCGTGCTGATCGTGAACCTGGCGATGAGCCTCTTCGTGCTGCCGCGCGCGCAGACGGACTTCCTGCAGGAACGGTTCGACACCACGCTCGCCGCGGTGAGCGGCGTGTGGTCCGTGGTCGTCGCGCTTACCATCGCTTCGGTGGCGGTCGTCATCCTGTTCCGCAGCAGGCTGGCCGACTGGCGCAAGTCGCTGGACGCTGGCGCGACTGCGTCGGTCCTCCCTCTGCTCAACACGGCGAGCCTGGTCGGCTTCGGAGCCGTGGTGGCGGCGCTGCCCGCGTTCGCCCTGGTCCGCGACGGCTTCCTCGCCGTGCCCGGGGGGCCGCTGGTGTCGATCGCCGTAGCCACCAACGTGATGGCGGGCATCACCGGCTCGGCCTCGGGCGGTCTGACGATCGCGCTGAACGCGCTGGGTGAGACCTACGCGCAACTCGCCGCGGCGGCCGGCATCGATCCCGAGCTGATGCACCGCGTTTCGTCGATCAGTTCAGGCGCGCTCGCGATGCTGCCTCACAACGGCGCCGTCGTGACGCTGCTCGCGATCTGCGGCGCGACTCAGCGCGGCAGCTACCGCGAGGTGATGATGGTCGGCCTGGTCGGTCCGCTGCTGGCGCTGACCGCCGTCATCGTGCTGGGCAAGATGTTCGGCGCGTTCTAGCCGCATCGCACCCGTTTGCCGTTCCGTGGCTACCCGCCCCGGTTCGGCGCAGTGCTTTCCCATCCCGCGAATCTGTCCGGCCGATTGCCCCCGCATGACCGCTCCATACACTCGCGCCACCGGACATCGGAGAGAGGCGAGGGATGGCGACGAAGAAACGAGCCGTGGCGAAACCCAAGGCGGCCGGCGGGCCGAAGTCATCGACGACGCAATCCGCCGCCGCGCGCCGCTCGGCCGCGCGGCTCGCGCTGGTGAAGAACCCGCCGAAGGCGACCGCCACCTTTGCCGACAGCCTCGTCGATGCGGGGCAGCCGCCGGCCGTGGGCACCGTCATCTACATCCACGGCATCGGCAACAAGCCCGAGGCCGCGATCCTCAAGTGCCAGTGGGACCGCGCGCTCTTCGGCGCCGAGATGGGCGACCGCACGCGGCTCGCGTACTGGGTCGATCGCGAGCGCTATCCGAGCCCTGAGGTCGCGACCTGCGCCGACGGCGAGCGGCTGCAGCCGCTCGCCCCGGAGTGGACCGACATCGGCGGCGCGTCGATCAAGTCGGTGAGCGAGGAAGCGCCGTTGCGGCCGGCCGACCAGCGCCGGCTCGACGCCATCGCGGCGAAGATGCTCGCCGGCAACGCGCGGCCGAAGGCCGGCGACAAGCGCGCGAAGGTGCTCCCGTTCAGGCCGGTGCGAGCGATCGTGACGCGCCTGATCACGCGCCTGTTCCTGCACGACGTGCGCGACTTCCTGTTCGACGCGGACCGCCGCGCGCGGATGGCGGACACGCTGCGCCGACGCATCGCGGCCGGCGGCGGCCCGTTCATCGTGATCGCGCACAGCCAGGGTTCGATGATCGCGTACGACGTGCTGCGCGCGCTGAAGCGCGAGGAAGCCGACGTGCGGCTCTTCGTGACGATCGGCTCGCCGCTCGGCATGGCCGAAGTGCAGGACGTGCTGAAGGAAATCGGCGGCCCGCTGCGCGTGCCGGAGTGCGTCGCCCAGTGGGTCAACGTCGCCGAGCGCCTCGATCCCGTCGCGCTCGACCCGGAACTGAAGGGCGAGTTCGCGCGCAACGGGCGCGGGGTGCAGGTCGAGGACGTCGCCGTCCGCAACCCGGACTGGCAGGACAATCCGCACTCGTCGACCGGTTACCTCGCCACCGAGGCCGTGCGCGCCGTCGTTCGCCAGGTGGCGGGCACGGCGTTCACGCAGGTCATCGCACGCGCCGTGATCGTGCGCGACCTCGTGCGCGACATCGAGAACGGGCACGCCGAGCAGCGCTTCCCGACGCTGATCCAGATCGACATCCCGGACGGCGACACGCAGGGAGCCTCGATCGACGAGCGGCGCGAGCGGCTGGCGCAGCGGATCGGCGAACTCGCGGCGCGGCGCGACGCCTCCGAGGAACTCGTGCGCCTGCAGGTGATGCGCCGCTTCATCGCGGCCGACCTGACGCGCGACGACATCGAGACGCTGCGCACGGAGTTCAGGCAGCTGCAGATCCAGCGCGTCTGGAAGAACCTGTCGAAGCGCGCGCTGATCGCGCAGTCGGGCGGCATCGTGCAGGCGCGGCCGGCGCACCTCGGCTACGGCGCGAAGGGCAAGGGCATCACGTGGGCGGTGCTCGACACCGGCATCGCCGCGCGCCACCCGCACTTCCGGCGGGCGGACGGGAAGAACACGGTGCTCGAGCAATGGGACTGCACCCAGCGCGGCGCGCCGGTGCTTCACAAGCCGGGGCAGCCCTCGTTCGAGACGCTCGACGGCAACGGACACGGCACCCACGTGGCCGCCATCATCGCGGGCGGCGTCGCGGGCAGCGAGTACCTCGGCATGGCGCCCGACGCGCAGCTGATCGGCTTCAAGGTGCTCAAGGACAGCGGGGCGGGCGAGGACGCCTTCATCATCAAGGCGCTCGACAAGGTCGCGGAAATCAACGAGAAGGCGGGGCGGCTCGTGATCCACGGCCTCAACCTGTCGCTCGGCGGCGCGTTCGATCCGATGTCGTACAACTGCGGCCACACCCCGCTGTGCCAGGAGCTGCGGCGGCTGTGGAACCAGGGCGTGCTCGTGTGCGTCGCGGCGGGCAACGAGGGCTACGCGGTGCTCGAAGGCTCGGACGGCCCGATCCAGTCGAACATGGACCTGTCGATCGGCGACCCGGCCAACCTGGAGGAGGGCATCACGGTCGGCTCGGTGCACAAGCTCGCCCCGCACACCTACGGCGTCTCGTTCTTCTCGTCGCGCGGGCCCACCGCCGACGGCCGCATGAAACCGGACCTCGTCGCGCCCGGCGAACGCATTCTGTCGGCGGCCCACACCGCGCCGGCGGAGGCCACCGCGGAGAAGGACCTGTACGTCGAGATGAGCGGCACGAGCCAGGCGGTTCCGCACGTGTCCGGGCTGCTGGCGGGCTTCCTCTCGGTGCGGCGCGAGTTCGCCGGCTACCCGAACCGCGTGAAGAAGATCCTGCTCGACCACGCGACCGACCTGGGGCGCGATCCGTACATCCAGGGCAGGGGGCTGCCGAACCTGGTGAAGATGCTGCTGAATACGTAGGCGTGCCCCTTCGGCGAGAATGCGCAATTCGGCGAATCTTCCACTTCAACCATGTTGCGTGTGTTCAGCACGGCCCGTCACGCGTTGATGGCGCTGGCCTTCTGGTGCAGCGCGCTGCTTCCGGTGTCGGCGCAGACGGTTCTGCCCGGGACCCCGAAGAGCGAACCCGTCGCGGCACCCGCGGCGCCGAGCTACTCCATCGACGACGTCCGTGCAGCGCTCGCGGCCGCCCGAAAGTCGCTCGAGGCCATCGAGGCGGCCGGTGAAGCGCCGACGGACGCGCCTCCAGGCACGCCGCTGTCGGAAATCCTCCAGCGCCTGACGCTGGCGCGAACGCTGGCCAGCACCTACGAGAAACAGCTCAACTCGCTCGAAAAGGCCGAGGCAGCACGGCAACGGCAGGCCGAGCAGCAGCGGGCCATCGAGGGTTGGCGTGGCTTCGAGGAGCCGCCTCCGCACTCGGTGCTCGTCGTCGATGATTTGCGCAACGACCTCGTGGCCGCGCGCAACGCGCTTGGCAACGCGAAGTCGACCACCGCGATGTTCAATCGCCTGGAGACCGACTACTCGGCCAAGCTGAAGGCCGCCCAGGGAGCCGCGCGGCTGGCGGCCGAAGCGGCGGACCGCGCGCGCGGCACCCCGGACTTTCAGAAGCGCGAGTGGGAGCTCGGCATCGCGACGTCGCGCGCGGCGGTCCACGCCGCGGTCCAGGGGCTGCTGCAGATCGGGCTGCGCGGCGCGCAGGCCGAGGTCGATGCCGCCAACGTCACGGCCGAACTGGCCACGCGCAAACTGAACGCCGTCGGCACGTCGGTCGAACTGCCTCGAGCCGACCTCGAGAGGATGCTCGTCGAGATCGAGTCGCGGCGCCGAAACGCCGAGCGTGATCTCGAGCGCGCGGTGAAGGCGTCCGCGGCGGCGTCGGACACCGCGTCCAAGGCGGAGCTGCGGCTCGCCTCCGAACGCGGCCCCGCGGTGGGCACGGCTGCGTCGCCGTTGGACGCCGCGGCACCCGAGCGCGACCTCGCCGCGGCGCGCGAGGCGGCGGCGACGGCGTCGCAGCGCGTGTTCCTGCTGCGCGAGTACCTGCTGCAGCTGGACGCCGAGAAGGCCATCTGGGAGGCGCGGGCGGCCGCCATCGACCTCCACGACCCGACCCGCGCGCGCGCGGCCTACGAGCAGATGACCGAGGCGCTGGCTGGCCTGCGCGCGACCAAGCAGTACCTCGAGCAGCAGCTGGCGATCACCGAGAGCCGCCTGCGCGACGAGGAGGCACGGCAGCGCACGGCGACCCACACCGAGACGCCGGCCTCGCGCCTGCTGATCGACACGCTGCGGCAACGGCAGCGCGACCTGCGCGCGGCGCTCGACGACGCCTTGCCGCTGGAGCGCCTCGTAGCGAACTTCCGGGCCGACTTCGAGGACCGCCGGGCGGCGTCGCTCACGGCGCGCCTGAAGGATCGGTGGGCGGAGGCCGGCCTCGCCGCGCGCGACGTCTGGAACTACGAGCTGTTCGCGATCGACGACACTTTCGAGACGGCCGAGGGGCGCAAGCTGGCAGTGTCGCGCAGCGTCACGGTCGGCAAGACGTTCGGCGCCGCGCTGATCGTGTTCATCGGCTATTGGATCAGCGGGTTCGTCGTGCGCCGGATCGAGCGCAAGGCGGTCGCGTCCGGTCGCGCGACGCCGCAGGGCGCCGCGCTCGTCCGCAAGTGGGTCCTGTTCATCGTGGCCGCTGTCCTCGGCCTGGTCGCGCTGGTCAGCGCGAGCATTCCACTGACCGCCTTCGCGTTCCTCGGCGGCGCGCTGGCCATCGCCGCCGGCTTCGGCCTGCAGACGCTGCTGAAGAACCTGGTGTCCGGCGTGATGCTGCTGATCGAGCGGCCGCTGCGGCTCGGCGACCTCGTCGAAGTCGACGGCATCCGCGGGCGCGTGACCGAGATCGGCATCCGCGCGTCGACGATCCGCAGCGCCGACGGCATCGAGTCGATGATCCCGAACAGCCGGTTCCTCGAAGGCAACATGACGAACTGGACGTACTCCAGCCCGCAGGCGCGGCAGACCATCGCCGTCGGCGTGGCGTACGGCTCGCCGTTGCGCAAGGTGTCCGAGCTGCTCGTCGGCGTGCTCGAGCGGCACGGGCTCGTGCTGAAGAGTCCGGCGCCGCAGGTCTATCTGGAGGAATACGCGGACAACTCGATCAATTTCTCGCTGACGTACTGGGTCGAGATGACGGAGAGCGGCGACACGCGGCGCGTGAAGAGCGACCTGCTGCTGATGATCGACGCCGCGTTCAGCGAGGCTGGCATCGGGATCCCGTTCCCGCAGCGGGACGTGCACCTGTCGACGACCGGGCCGGTGCCCGTTGAGATCGTCGGGTCATCGGGAACGCACCCGGCGACATGACGCGCGCACCTCGGCGCACAACGGTCACTCAGGAAGCGCGCCGCGGCAGGACAAGTTCGACGCCGAGGCCGCGACCGTCGAGTCCGGAGGAAAAGCGAACCTCGCTGCCGTGCAGCTCCGCCACGCGCTTCACCAGCGCGAGGCCGAGTCCCGCGCCACTGCCGTCCGACGTTGCTCGGTAGAAGCGATCGAAGGCGCGCGCCTTCTGCTCGGCCGTCATTCCGGGGCCGTCGTCGCGGACGGCGATCGTCGTCACACCGCTGGTCTCGCTCGCGCTGAGGCGCACGCGCGAATGCGCGTGGCGCAAGGCGTTCTCGCACAGGTTTCGGATGGCCAGTGGCAGCGAGTCGGGATCGCCGAGGACCATGACATCGGGGACGTCGACCTCGATCGCCCGCCCACTGCGCTGTGCGGAAGCGCCGAGATCGCGAACGATATCGGCCACGAGGGGCCGCAGCGGCTGCTCGCTCAGCGCCGCGCGGTCGAGCGTGCGGGCGTCGAGGCGCGCCAGCGCGAGCACCGTCTCCACCAGGCGCGTCGCCCGGTCGACGCCGCCGATCAGCGCCTGCAGCGACTCGGAGCGCTCGGCATCGTCACGCGCGCGCAGCGCCACCTGGGCCTGGGCCCGCAACGCCGCGAGCGGCGTCCGAAGCTCGTGGGCGGCGTCGGCGGTCAGGGTTCGTTCCTTCAACAGCGCCGACTGCACGCGCTCGAGGAGGCGATTGACCGCCTGGCCGACGGGCTGCAGTTCGGACGGCAGGTCTTCGACAACCACCGTGCCGGAGTCGGTCGGTGCGCGCGCGTCGATTGCGCCCGAGAACGCGATCACCGGCGCGGTCACGCGGCGCACGATGAACCACACGCCGATCGACAGCAACATCACGACGACGACACCGGGCAGCAGCAGTTGCAGCGCCATGGAGCGGACCAGCGCATCGCGGTCGGCGACGCGCTGTCCGACGTGGATGGCGGCACGCCGGCGCGGCTCGAGAAGCGTGTACACGCGGTAGGTGGTTCCGTCGACCAGACGCTCGCTGAAGCCGGCGACCCCGGCGTCCGCCAGTGCGGAGACGGGAGTACCGGGCGACGCATAGCGGATCTCACCGCTCCGGTCGCGCAACTGGTAGTAGATCCGTTCCGCGTGGATGTGCTCGGACGGCTCGAAGTCGAAATCATCGTCCTTGCGCAGTCCTTCGTGCGCGACAGCTGCGAACACCGCGTGCGCCGTCTCGACGAGTGCCGCGTCGAACAGTTCGCCCGCCTGTTGCCGGACGGAACGGTAGAGCCACACGCTGCCAGCCGCCCACGCGACGAAGGCGAGCAGGGCGAGCAGGGCGATGAGACGATTCCGCAGCGACCAGGCCGCCCGTGTCATCCACGGCCCCCGGTGGCGAGGCGCCAGCCGAGCCCGCGCTGGGTCTCGATGACGGACGAACCAAGCTTGCGGCGCAGGTGGTGGATGTGCACATCGATCGCATTGCTCTCGATCGACTCCTCCCAGCCGTACAGCGCCTCGATCAGTTGCTCGCGCGAGCAGGTCACTCCGGGACGCTTCGCAAGCGCGAGCACCACGGCGAGTTCGCGCGCCGTGAGGTCCACCCACTCGCTGCCTCTGGTCACGCTGCGCGTCGTCAGATCGATCGCGACGTCGTCGACGATGACGGCTGCTTCGGCGCGTCCCGTGACGCGGCGCTCGATCGCGCGCAGGCGGGCGGCCAGCTCGTCGAGATCGATCGGCTTGACCATGTAGTCGTCGGCGCCGGCGTCGAGGCCCGCGATGCGGTCGGCGATGCGATCGCGCGCGGTGGCGATCAGGACGGGGGTCGCGACGCGTCGCTGGCGCGCTCGCCGCAGCAGTTCGAGACCCGATCCGTCCGGCAGGCCGAGGTCGAGAACGACCGCGTCGTAGGTGGCGGGCTTGCCGACGATCCATGCCGTGTTCGCCTCGTCGGCGCTGCGCACCCAGTCGACCGCGTGACCGTCCTGGCGCAACCCGGCCCTCAGCGCCGAGCCGAGCATCGCGTCATCCTCGACCAGCAGCAGGCGCATCAGTCGTCGTCGTGGTGCCGCCGCTTGGCGGTGCCTCCGCCGGCCGAAGGCTGCGTTGCCGCCTGCACGATCGACTTGCCGGGCACGAGGCCGGGCGCGGGAATGGCGCCGGCCCAGAAGGCGCCGATCACGGCGACGAGGGCCACCGCAACGAACCAGCGCGTGCCGGCGGCGGCCGGTCCGCTGCCAGGCTTGTAGCCGGTCACCATTGCACGCGGCAGGTTCTCCCGGTGCAGCAGGCTGCTCACGATCACCGCGCCGACGTGCACGACGATCAGCGCGAGCGTCGCGTTGGCGAACACCTCGTGCACGTCTTCCAGCCACTCCGGACCGATCTCGATCGCGTTGGCCCATCCGGTCAGCGCCGTGCCGGCGATCAGCGCAAGCATGCCGAGGATCGCCCAGCTGCCCGCCGGGTTGTGGCCGAAGTAGTGGCGGGGCGAGAAGGACAGGAGCGACCTCAGGTAGTCGATTACTGCGCGGGGCGACAGCGGAAGCGATGCGAAGCGCGCGTACCGCGTGCCAACGAGGCCCCACAGCACGCGGAAAGTGACGAGCCCCGCCGCCGAATAGCCGAGCAGCAGGTGGACGTCGCGCAGCCGCTCGCCATCGGAGGTGAGGTACGCGCCCGCAAACGTCGCGGCGAGCAGCCAGTGGAACACGCGCGTGGGCAGGTCCCAGACGAGCGTCCGGTCGGATCGCGCGCTCATCGTGCGGCCTCCCGCGGGATGCGAACGGTGCGCTCGCTGAAGTCGCCGGCCGCGGCCTGGCTGTGACAAGCCTCGCAGTTGGCGGGGCTCTTCACGGAGCGCGAGTGCCAGGTGGCGGCGGCGACCTCGCCGTGCTCCTTGCGGAACCAGCGGGCTTCGGTGATGCGCGGCGCGTCGCTTCCCTTGCGCGTCCCGGCGGACGCGACGAGGTAGGCCGTGAGTTCGGCCCGCCTGGCGTCGCCGACGCTCGCATCGGTGCCGAAGTGCTTGTCGAGTCCGTTCATGATCGTGCGCCACGCATCGGGCCCGAGCAGGGCCGGCGGGTAGGCGACGTGGCAGGAACCGCACTCCGCACGGTAGGACGGGTTCTCATTGGTGTAGCGCTGGCTGTCGGCGCTTGCGGCGACCGGAAGGACGGCCGCGAAGAGCAGCGACGACGTCCAGACTATGGCATCGAATACCTTGCGTTTGCGCTCGTCGAGCATGGTGGGTTCCTATCGTTTGAGTGAGGTCAAGTAGGCGAGGACGTCGCCTTTCTCGGCCGGTGTGCAAGCGCGTCCGATCACGTCATTGCAGTTGCGCTTGAACCACTTCTCGATGCGATCGACGTCGGTGAGGCGGGCCGGGTTGGCCGCCGGGGCGAGCGGAGCGATCGGACGACCGGTGGTCGCATGCCGGCCCGCGGCGAGCGGGTTCCCGGTGTGGCAGGTCGAGCAGCTCCAGTCGGAGCCGTGGCGGGCGTTGAACCAGCCCTCGCCACGGGACGCGGAGAACGTGTTGAACGCGGGATCCGCGCCGCGTGCGGCGGCCTGCAGCGACCGCAGGTAGTCGGGCGGCACCTCCGCGAGCGTGGGCCCGCTCAGCGCGAGCAGGAGTGCCGCCATCGAAATCAACCTCGGCTGCACGGGAGCGCCGCTCATTGGCTGGACGCCGGCGCGTTCAGCGGCCCGTCCTTGACGACGTAACGGCTGACCATCTTCAGGTCGTTGCCCCGGAACTTGACTTCGAACGGCGTGCCGTTGCGATCGAACGCCAGCACCGCATAGCAACCGCCATCGATTCCGACGTGCGCGACCCGGTAGCGGAGGAAGTTCTCGACGACGCTGCGCAGGTGGGCTTCCGGCCGGAACGGGTCGTTCGAGGCCTCGGCGCAGACGGCGGCCGGCGTCGTCGAGGGGTGCGGGAGCGCGGCGGCGTCGTTCGAGCGGGCCAGCGGGCTGATGAGCAGCGTCGCGGCGACGGCCGCGGCGGCGAAGGAGCGGATCTGCATGCAAGGTCCTCCAGGTTGGCGGCTGCCAAACGCTGGCGGCCTGGATGCGAACCTTATTGGCGGACCTTTAAGCGGGCATGAAGACGACCGGGACGGCGGCCCAGGCGCCGCGGACGGCGGGCCGCCCTCGTGTCCTACTCCGCGCGCAGCGACTCGACCGGATCGAGCTTCGACGCACGGCGCGCGGGCAGCACGCCGGCCGCGAGCCCGATCATCGACGCGAGCACGATGGCGAGGACCGCGTAGAGCACCGGCGTGTGCACCGGCAGCGCCGGAATCACGAGGTGGATCAGCTGCGCGAGGCCGAAGCCGAGCACGAGCCCGGCGACGCCTCCGAACGCGGCAAGGACCACCGCCTCGGCGAGGAACAGGCCGAGGATCGTGCCGCGCCGCGCGCCGAGCGCGAGCATCAGCCCGACCTCGCTGGTGCGCTCGGACACCGCGATCGTCATGATCGTGACGATGCCGACGCCGCCCACCAGCAGCGAGATGCTGCCGAGCGCGCCCACCGCCATCGTCAGGATGTCGAGGATGTTGCCGAGCGTGCGCAGCATGTCGGCCTGCGTCGTCAGCGTGAAGTCCTCGCGGCCGTGGCGGGCGGTGAGGATGGCCCGCGCGGCGGCGGCGACCTTGCTCGCGTCCGCGCCCTCCGCGTACGAGATGTGGATCTCGGCCAGCCCCTCCTTGTTGAAGAGTTCCATCGCGCGCGCGGTGGGGATGAACGCCGTGTCGTCGAGGTCGATTCCGAGGAACTCGCCCTTGGGTGCCAGCACCCCCACCACGCGGAACTGCAGGCCTCCGGCGCGCAGCTTCGCGCCGAGCGCGTTGCCGGAGCCGAACAGTTCGTTCTTCAGCGTGCTGCCGAGCACGGCGAAGGCGCGCGCGCTTTCCCACTCGTCGGGCGGCAGGAACTGGCCCGCGGCGACCCGCATGTTGAAGACCTGCAGCGCGTCCTCGTTGACGCCGTAGACGGTCGTGCGGCGCGTGCGGCCGTTGCCTTCGATCTCGGCGTTGCCGAAGACGATCGGGCCGATGGCCGTGACGTTCGGCAGCCGCTGCAGCGCGCGCGCGTCGTCGAACGACAGCGGCCGCACGGCGGTCGGCAGACCGGAGGGCGCGCCCCCGGTCTTCACGCGCCCTGGCGCCACGCCGATGATGTTGGTGCCGAACTGCGAGAACTCGGCCAGCACGAAGCGGTGGACGCCTTCGCCGATCGACGTCAGCAGGATGACTGCCGCGATGCCGACGGCGATGCCGAGCAGCGTCAGGCCGCTGCGCATGCGGTGCGCGGTGATGGCGCGCATCGCCAGGAAGATGCCGTCGCGCAGGATCATCGCTTCGCCAGTGCCATCACGGGGTCGAGGGCCGCGGCGCGCCGCGCCGGCAGGAAGCCGAACAGCAGGCCGGTGACCAGCGCGGTGCCGATGGCCGCGATCACCGCCCACTGCGGCGCGTAGGCCGGCAGCGTCGGATAGAGCACGCGGATGATCCACGCGCCGAGCTGGCCCAGGCCGTAGCCGAGCAGCGCCCCGGCGAACGACAGCATCGCCGCTTCGGTCAGGAATGCGTTGCGCACTGCCGCCTCGGTCGCGCCGAGCGCCTTCAGCAGGCCGATCTCCGAGGTGCGCTGCGATACGGACACCAGCATCACGTTCATCACGAGGATGCCGGCGACCGCCAGGCTGATCGCCGCGATGCCCGCCACGCCCAGCGTCAGCGTTCCGAGCAGCCGGTCGAAGGTCGCGAGCACCGCGTCCTGCGTGATCGTCGTGACGTCTTCCTCGCCGCCGTGGCGCGCCTTGATGATCTCGCGCACCTGGTCCTTCGCGATCGGAATCGCCTCGCGGTTGCGCGCCTCGACGAGGATGCGGAACAGCGAGTTGGTGTTGAACATCTGCTGCGCGGTGGCGATCGGCACGAACGACAGCTCGTCGGTGTTCATCCCGAGGCCCATGCCGGACGTGCCGAGCACGCCGATCACGCGGAAGCGCCGGTCGCCGATGCGGACGAACTGCCCGAGCGCCGGCGTGCTGCCGAACACGTCCTCGCGCACCTTGGCGCCGAGCACGATCACCGGCGAGCCGCGGGTCCAGTCTTCCTCCGGCAGGAAGCGGCCCTGTGCCATCCTGAAGTTGCGCACCGCGTAGTAGTCGGCGACGGTTCCGACGACGATCGATTCGCGCAGGCGCCCGGCGCCGCTGATCTCGGACGTGCCGACCACGATCGGCGCGACCAGCCGCGCGGCGGACGCGCGCCTCAAGGCCAGCGCGTCCTCGATGGTCAGGTCGCGCGGCGTGCCGGTGATCACGTTCTGCGGCGAGAAGCCGCCGGTCTGCGAGCGCCCGGGCAGCACGATCACGAGGTTGGTGCCGAGCGAGGAGAACTCGTTGACGACATAGCGCCGCGCGCCGTCGCCAAGCGCGGTCAGAACAACGACGGCGGCCACGCCGATCGACATCGCCAGCATCAGCAGCACGGTGCGCAGCCGGTTGCCGGTGGCGGCGCCGAGCGCGAAGCGCGTGGTGTCGACGGGACGCATCAGGCGGCGGCGACCCGCGTGTCGGCGCGGATCATGCCGTCCTCCATGTCGAGCCGGCGGCGCGCGCGCCGGCCGACTGCGGCGTCGTGCGTGACGACGATCAGCGTCACGCCGCGCGCGTTCAGTTCCTCGAGCAGCCGGATGACTTCCTCTCCGGTGGCGCGGTCGAGGTTGCCGGTGGGTTCGTCGGCCAGGATCATCGCGGGCTGCATGATCGTCGCCCGCGCGATCGCGACGCGCTGGCGCTGCCCGCCAGAAAGCTGGTCGGGGCGATGGTGCGACCGGTCCGTGAGGCCGTAGTCGTCGAGCGCCTGCGTCACGCGCTTCGCACGCTCCGCGGGCGCGACGCCCGCGAGCATCATCGGCAGCGCGATGTTCTCGGCGGCGGTGAGCCGCGGCACCAGGTGGAAGCTCTGGAACACGAAGCCGATCCGCTGGCTGCGCACCTGTGCCTGCTCCTGCGGCGACAGCGTCGTGATGTCGCGTCCTTCGAGGTGGTAGGTGCCCGCGGTCGGGCGGTCGAGCAGCCCGAGCAGGTTGAGCAGCGTGGACTTGCCCGAACCCGACGGGCCCATCACGGCCACGTACTCGCCGGCGTCGATGCGCAGGTCGAGTTCGTGCAGCGCGTGCACCTCGCTGTCGCCGAGGCGGAACACGCGCTCGACGCCGGCGAGTTCGATCAGCGCGGTCGGAGGGGAGTTCATCGTCGCGCCGTTCGCGGGACGGCTACTTCGCGGGCTTGTCTTCGACCGTGACGCGGATGCCCGCCTTCACGCCGCTGCGGTCGAGCGACGTGACGATCCGGTCGCCCGCGGCCAGTCCCTCGACCACCTCGGTGTATTCCCAGTTGGACAAGCCGGTCTTCAGCTTGCGTTCGACGAGCGTGTTCTCGGCGTCGACCACGAGCACCCGTCCGCCTTCGAGCAGCGCCGACGTCGGCACCCGCAGGACGTCCTTGCGCGTGTCGAGCACGATCTCGACGTCGGCGCTGTAGCCGACCAGCAGCCGGCCGGCCTGGGCGGGGTCGTCGAAGGTCGCCTCGACGTCCACGGTGCGCGCCTGCTTCTCGACGGCGGCCACGTACGGCGCGATCCGCCGCACCTTGCCGCTGAACGACTTGCCCGGCAGGGCGTCGAGCGTGATGCGGACGAACTGGCCTTCGCGGATCTTGGGCGCGTCGATCTCGTCCATCGGCGCCTTGACGTAGACGCAGGACTCGTCGATGAGGTCGATTGCCGGCGGTGTCTGCACGCCCGGCGGCGACGGCGTCGAGTACTCGCCGACCTCGCCGACGATCTTCGCGATCGTGCCGTCGAACGGCGCGACCAGGGTCGTGCGGCCCTGCTGCACCTGTGCGACGTTCACGCTGGCGCTGGCCTGTGCGACGTCGGCCTTGGCGGTCGCGCACGACGCCGCGCGTGCGTCGGCCGCCGAACGCGACACGTCGATCGCGTTGGCGGAGATGAAGCCCTGCTTGTGCAGTTCCATCTGCCGCTTCACTTCGCGCTCGGCGCTGTCGGCCAGCGTGCAGGCCTCGACCACCCGCCGGCGCGAGGTTTCGAGCGCCGCCTGCGCCAGCCGCTCCTGCGCCTTGATGTCGTCGTGCCAGATCTGCATCAGCAGCTGGCCCTTCTTGACGCGGTCGCCTTCCTTCACCGCGAGGACCTCGATGCGGCCGCCGATGATGGTCGACAGCTTGGTGCGCTGGCAGCTTTCGATGGTGCCGGCACGCGTGTTGGCGATCGACGACTCCACCGTGCCGCGCTGGACTTCGGTGACGACGACCGCGATCGGCTTGGGTCGCGTGAACCAGAACACCGCGAGCGCGACGACGAGGATCACGGCCAGCGCAACGCCGACCCGGCGCAGCGTGGTCACGGTCTTGGGGTTCATTCAGGGAAGGAACGGAAGGGACACGACCCCAGATTAGCCCACCGTGCAGGTTGACTATCCCGGTGCGGTCAAGACACGCTGGCGGAGGCCTGCCACTGGTATTCCTGCCCCGATGCAGAGGGGTCGCTGCACGAAGTGACGCGACGGGTGCGGCGCTTGTGTCCAACTGGTTGTTCCGTGCAATGGAGTCACCTGCGGAGTCACCTGCGGAGTCACC
>CAYGXL010000036.1:0-17513 GCA_964353935.1 uncultured Burkholderiaceae bacterium
TCGATGTCGCCGTTCGCGATGACCGGGATCGTGACCGCCTGCTTGACCGCGCGGATCGTGTCGTACTCCGCCTCGCCCGTGAAACCGCACGCGCGTGTCCGGCCGTGCAGCGTGAGCGCGGCGACCCCGCATGCCTGCGCGAGCTGCGCGACTTCGACCGCGTTGCGGTTCTCCGGGTCCCAGCCGGTGCGGTACTTCAGCGTGACCGGCACGTCGACCGCGGCGACCACCGCTTCGAGGATCGATCGCACGACGCCGGCGTCCCGCAGCAGCGCCGAACCGCTCGCCACGTTGCAGACCTTCTTCGCGGGACAGCCCATGTTGATGTCGATGATCTGCGCGCCGCGCTCGACGTTGAAGCGCGCCGCCTCGGCGAGCATCGCGGGATCCGCTCCGGCAAGCTGCACCGCCACCGGCGCGCGCTCGCCGTCGTGATCGATGCGTCGCGCGGTCTTCTCGCTGGCCCACAGCCGCGGATTCGACGCCGCCATCTCGGATATCGCGTGGCCGGCGCCGAGCGACTTGCACAGCTGCCGGAAAGGACGATCCGTCACGCCCGCCATCGGGGCGACGAACACGTTGTTCGGCAGTTCATGTGGACCAAGACGCATCGCCAGCGGGTGGGGCTCGAAAAGGGCGCGGATTGTAGCGAAGGCCTCGGCGGGCTCATGAGCGTACGCCGAACATCAGGAAGCGCGCGAACTCCGCGCGCAAATCGGGAAAGATGCTGAGCATCGTCAAACCGAGCGACCGCGCCGCGGCCACCGGCACGAAGCTGGTGGCGAAGAAACCCGGGACGGTGCGGGTGAGCGTCCGGATCGCGAACCGGTCCGCCCGTCGCCTCCGCTCGTACTCGGGCAACCGCGCGAGCGGATCTTCCGCCGCGGCAACGGCAGCGGCGACCAGGTCCGCGAGGGCAACGCAGTCGCGCACCCCGAGGTTCAGGCCCTGGCCGGCGACTGGATGCAGCGTCTGCGCGGCGTTGCCCACATGGACCAGCCGGTGCTCGCGCACGTCGTCGCGCGCCTGCTCGACCAGCGGGTAGCGGCCGCGCGACCGGATGGAGACGACCCGCCCGTTGCGCTCGCCGAACTCCGCCTGCAGCTCCGCGAGCAGTTCCACGTCGGACAACGCTTCGCGCCGGTCGGCGGCGGCCGTCGGCATGCACCAGACCAGCGACATCGGACACGCCGCTCCGACGGCGGGCCCGGGCAGCGGCAGCAGCGCGAGCGGACCGTCGCGGGTGAATCGCTCGAAGGCGGTCCCGGCTGAGGGTCCCTGCACTTCGACGTCGCCGGTGAGCGCCGCCTGTCGCGCAGCCGGCGGGCGACCGTCCCGTCCCACGCCTTCCGCATTGACGGCGATCGTCGCGCGCAGGTTGCCTCCGTCCGAAAGCCGAACGTCGACCGAGCTCGGCCCCTGGCTCACTGCGCTGGCCACGCAGCGCCGGCGCAACTCCACGAGCGGTGCGCCGCTGCACGCCGCGTCGAGGGCCAAGAGGAGGTCGCCGTAGCGGATGGTGGCGCCGAGCGGCCGCCCGCCGTTGTCCCGTTCGTCGAGGACCACGCGACCGAACTCTCCGCGCGAAGACACGATGACCGTGCGGATCGGGGCCAGCGCTGCCGAAGGCAGCTCGATGACGGTGCCAAGCGCGTCGAGCGTGCCGCGCGACAGCGCCAGCAGGCGCCGGTCGCGCTTCGCCTCGTCCAGCTCGCGCGCATCGACGACGACGGACGGAACGCGGTGGCGTGCGAGTCGCAGCGCCAGTGTCAGGCCGACGGGACCGCCGCCCAGGATGGCGATTGGAGTCGTCGTCATCGCCGCATCAGCGCTTCATCAGCGCTTCGATGTCGTCCGGGGACTTCGGCGCGTCCGCCGACAGCACGTCGCAGCCATCCGCGGTGATCGCCACGTCGTCCTCGATGCGGATGCCGATGTGGTGGAAGCGTTCGTCGACGTTCGGCGCCGGCCGGATGTACAGGCCGGGCTCGACCGTCGTCACCATGCCCGGAACGAGGACGCGCCACGGACGCTCCACTCCTTCCGTCGCAGCGGCCGGCTCGCGGTAGTCGCCGACATCGTGCACGTCGAGTCCGAGCCAGTGCCCGGTCTTGTGCATGAAGAACTGGCGGAACGACTTCGACTCCAGCGCGCCGTCGAGCGATCCGGCGAGCAGGCCGAGGTCGATGAGTCCCTGCGTGAGCACGCGTGTCGCCGCCTCGTGCGGCGCGTTGAAGTCCCTGCCTGGCCGTGCCTCGCCCATGGCGGCCTGCTGCGCGGCCAGCACGACGTCGTAGACCGCGCGCTGCGGGGCGGTGAAGCGGCCGTTGGCCGGGAACGTGCGCGTGATGTCGGCCGCGTAGCCGTCCACCTCGCAGGCCGCGTCGACCAGCACGAGGTCGCCGTCCTTCACCTCGGCGTGACCCGCCGGGTAGTGCAGCACGCACGCATTGGGGCCGGCCGCCACGATCGACGGATACGCGGGCGACTGCGCACCCTGCCGACGGAACTCGTACAGCAGTTCGGCCTCGATCTCGAATTCGCGCATGCCGACGCGGCAGGCCTGCATCGCGCGCGCGTGCGCGGCGGCCGAGATGCGCGCGGCGCGCCGCATGGTCTCGACTTCGCTCGTGTCCTTCACGAGGCGCATCTCGTCGATGATGATGCCGAGGTCGTGAACGGACGCGGGAGCGCGTCGACCCGTGCGCGCCTGGGCGCGGACCTTCTGCAGCCAGCCCTGCGCGCGGGTTTCGACCGCCGGGTTCACGCCCAGCGCGTGGAAGAGTGCCGGACTGTCCGCGAGCAGGTCGGGCACCAGCTCGTCCATCCGCTCGATCGGATGCGCCGCATCGACGCCGAACGCGGCCTGCGCCAGTTCGGGCCCGTAGCGGAAGCCGTCCCAGAGCTCGCGCTCCTCGTGCTTCTCGCGGCAGAACAGGATCGCCTGCCGCTGCCCGCCGTGCGCGACCAGCACGAGCGCGCTGTCCGGTTCCGCGAATCCGGTCAGGTACCAGAAGGAACTGTCGAACCGGTACGGGTATTCGGCGTCCCGGTTGCGCAGGCGCTCGGGTGCGGTGAAGTGCACGGCCACGCCTCCGCCACGATCGGCCATGGCCTGCAACACGCGCGCGCGGCGCTCACGATGGCGATCGATCTGCATTGGAAGATTCTAAGGCGCGCGCCCGCGCAGTTCGGCGTCGACGCGTTCCAGTTCCGCGGGCGTGCCGACGTTGAACCAGCGCGCGGTCGCGTGCTCGCCGGTCACGCGCCCGCTTCGCGCCGCCGTGTACAGCCACGGAAACAGCCTCGCGCGCGCGTCGGCGAGGCCGGCAAAGAGGCGCGGCGCGAACACGCCGATGTTGGCGTACGTCAGGCGCGGTTCGCGATCGGGTGCGACCAGTCCGCCGACGAGTCCCATGTCGCCGCGCGGATGGAATGGCGGGTTGTCGACCAGCACGAGGTGCGCGTCGGCCGCGCCGGCATCGATCGCGCGGGCACGCTCGCGCAGCGCGCCGTAGTCGTAGTCCGTGACGATGTCGCCGCTGACGACGATGAACGCGGCGGCGCCGAGCCGCGGCAGCGCCCGGACGATCCCGCCGAGCGTCTCGAGCGCGTCCTCGGCCCGCTCGCCTTCGCGCGAGTAAGCGAGCCGCACGCCGTAGCGCGCCCCGTCGCCCAGCGCATCCTCGAACTGCTGCGGCAGGTGCGCGGTGTTGATCACGATGTCGCGGACACCCGCGCGTGCCAGCGCCTCGAGCTGCCAATCGATCAGGCGCCTGCCGCCGGCCATCAGCAGCGGCTTGGCCGTCACGTCGGTCAACGGACGCATGCGCTCGCCGCGCCCGGCGGCCAGGATCAGGGCTCTCAAAACGTGTAACCCACCTTGTGCGCCACGCCTTCGAGTTCGTCGAACAGCCGGCCGAGCGGCGCGAGTTCGTCGTAGCGCCGCGTCACCGCGCGCACGTAGCCGACGAAGCGCGGGGTGTCGGCCAGGTAGTGCGGCTTGCCGTCGCGGTAGTTGATGCGCGCAAAGATGCCGAGCACCTTCAGGTGGCGCTGCAGGCCCATCCATTCGAAGTCGCGCCAGAACGCCCCGAAGTCCGACGCGACGGGCAGGCCCGCGCGCCGCGCCTTCTGCCAGTAGCGCACGACCCAGTCGAGCACCTGCTCCTCCTCCCAGCTGATGAAGGCGTCGCGATACAGCGATGCGACGTCGTACGCGATGGGGCCCATCACCGCGTCCTGGAAGTCGAGCACGCCCGGGTTGGGGATCCCGACCATCAGGTTGCGGGGCATGTAGTCGCGGTGGACGTACACGGCGGGCTGCGCCAGGTTCGACGCCACGATGCGGTCGAACATCCGCTGCAGCGCCTGCGACTGCTTCCCGGTGAGCGTGTGCCCGAGGTGGCGCGCGACGTACCAGTCCGGGAAGAGGCTCAGTTCGCGACGCAGCAGTGCGTCGTCGTAAGGCGGCAGCACGCCCGGGCGGCTGGCGACCTGCCACCGCACCAGCGCATCCATCGCATCGTCGAACAGGGTCGACGCGCTGTCCGCATTCAACGCGGACAGGTACGTGGTGGTCCCGAGATCGGTCAGCAGCAGGAAGCCCTGCGCGAGGTCCGCCTCGAGCACCTGCGGTGCGTTCAGGCCGGCGTCGCGCAGCAGTCCCGCCACGTGGATGAACGGGCGGCTGTCCTCCTTGTCGGGCGGCGCGTCCATTGCGACCAGGGTGCGGCCGCGCGCGTCGACGCGAAAGTAGCGACGGAAGCTCGCGTCGGCGGAGGCCGCACGCAACGTATCGGGGTCGAGCCCGTAGTCGGGCGGCAGCGCGCCGAGCCAGGCACCGAGCGCGACGCGGCGAACGTCCGGCGTGCCGGCGTTGGAGGGCGATGAAGTGGTGGAACTCATGCAGTGGCGTGAAAGAGGGCGGTGACCGGCGAACCGACGCATATAATCGTTTCGCCTTCCGGGCCTGGATTCTTCGGCCTGTCTTCTCGCCCAATTCTATGCCGCGTCCGCCGGCGACCACAGCGTCGTCACCTCGTCGTTGCCTGCCGCTGGCGGCGGCCGTCCTGCTCGCGCTCCAATCGCTGGCCACGGCGCAGACACCAACGGGCACCACGTCGGCTGGGCCAACCGAGCCCGCGTTGCGACTGCGGATGGACCGGCAACTGGACGAGCGCGCAGCGAACGATCAGTCTGGCGGAACCACCTTCGCGCGCGCTCGGAGCATCGAGGGGACGGTCGACGACCGGATCGTGCTCCAGGGCGATGCCGAGATCAGGCGCGACGGCAGCGTGCTGCGCGGCGACCGGATCACGTACTCGCAGGCCACCGACGCGGTGAACGTCGAGGGCAACGCGCGGCTCTACCGCGAGGGCGCCGTGTTCACCGGACCGCGGCTCGACTTCAGGATCGAGGCCCAGACGGGCTCGATGCCAGACGCCAGCTTCTCGTACGCGCCGCGCCGGGCGCGCGGCGACGCGTCGCTGATCGAGTTCCTCGGCAACCAGCAGGCGCGGATGACCCAGGCGCGCTTCACGACCTGCGCGCCGGGCGACGACGCCTGGTGGATCCAGGCCGAGAAGATCGAGTTCGACGGGCTGGAGGAGTCCGCCTCGGCCAGCACGGCGAGGCTGTACTTCCAGGGCGTGCCAATCCTCGCCTCGCCGGTCCTCGGCTTTCCCGTCGGCGACCGGCGGCGCTCGGGCTTCCTGACTCCGAGCCTCGGCCTGAGTTCGACGCTCGGCACCGACATCCGCACGCCGTACTACTGGAACATCGCGCCCAACTACGACTACACGATCGCGCCACGCACGATGACGAAGCGCGGCGTGCTGTTGGAAAACGAGTTCCGGTTCCTCCAGCCGACGATGCGCGGCACGCTCGTCTACAACGTCATCCCGAACGACCGGGAGTTCGACGGCAGCCGCGACCACACCTCGGTCCGCTACGAGTACGCGTCGCCCTCGGGCGTCGCCGGCGGGATCAACTACAACCGCGTGTCCGACGACAACTACTTCGTCGACTTCTCGGAGTCCATCGTCGGATCGTCGAACAAGGTCCTGCCGCAGGACGCGTTCATCGCCTACAACCAGATCTACTGGAACTCGGCGGTCCGGGTCACCAAGAACCAGACCCTGCAGGACCCGCTGGCCCCGATCACGCCGCCGTACGAGCGGGTGCCGCAGGCGTTGCTCAACGGCTTCGTCGCCGACTGGCGCGGCCTGGAGGCCAGCGCGATGCTCGACGGCACGCGCTTCGACCATCCGACCCTCGAGCCGGGCGACCGGTACGTCGCCGACATGCGCGTCGCCTATCCGTGGAAAGCGCCCGGCTGGTTCATCGTTCCGCGCGGGCGCGTCGTTTCACGGACGTACTCGCTCGACCCGAAGCTGCACCGCGCTGACTCCAACCCGACGGTGACGACGCCGATGCTCAGCCTCGACTCGGGCCTGATCTTCGAGCGCAGCACGACCTGGTTCGGCCGCGCCGCCGAGCAGACGCTGGAACCGCGCCTCTTCTATGCGTACATCCCGTACAGGAACCAGAACGACCTGCCGAACTTCGACAGCGCGCTGGTCGACCTGAACTACGCGCAGCTGTTCAACGAGAACATCTACTCGGGCTACGACCGCATCGCCGAAGCCAACAACGTGACGCTCGCGCTCGGCACGCGGATCCTGGACAGCGAGACCGGCGCCGAGCGCCTGCGCGCGGTGATCGGCCAGCGCTTCTACTCCGGGTCGCAGCGCGTGACGCTGCCGGGCGAGGCGCCGCGCACGGGCGACTCCACCGACGTGCTCGGCGGCGTGACCGCGATGCTCGGCACGTCGTGGGCGATCGACCTCGCCGCGCAGTACAACACCGAACAGAGCCAGGTCGTGCGCGCGACCGCCGGCGCGCGCTGGCAGCCGCGCCGCGCGTCCGTGATCAGCGCCTATTACCGCTACCGGCAGGGCGACATCAACCAGTTCGACGTCGCCACGCAGTGGCCGCTGTCGGAGCGCTGGTACGCCGTGGGCCGGGTCAACTACTCGATCCAGGACAGCCGCATGGTCGATTCGCTGGCCGGGTTCGAATACAAGGCCGACTGCTGGGTGCTCCGCTTCGCCGCGCAGCGCTTCGCCACGACGACGGACCAGTCCACGACGAACGTCTACGTGCAGCTGGAGCTCAGCGGGCTCACGAGTGTCGGCACGAACGCCGTGCAGCAATTGCAGCGTAATATCCCCGGCTACCAGCTGTTGAACCCGCTGCCGCGACAGCCGGGACGCTTCGACTACTACGAGTGACCCCCCGAATGCCCGCTGTTTTCCCGCGCATCGTCGCGCACTCGATCCTTGCTGTGCTCGTCGCCACGTGCGGAATCGCCCTGGCGCAGAGCCCGCGCGTGCAGCCGCCCCAGCCCGCCGGCTCCGCCGCGGCCCGGCCGGCGCCCGCGCCGGAGCCGCCTGGCGTTCCGCGCACGTCGCGTCCGGTCGACCGCATCGTCGCCGTCGTCAACGACGAAGTGATCACGGCCCACGAACTGCGGTCGCGAACGGCCATCTCGGAGATGCAGCTGCGCCGGCAGAAGATCCAGCCGCCGCCGCGTGACGTGCTGGAACGCCAGGTGCTCGAGCGCATGATCGTCGACCGCGCCCAGTTGCAGCTCGCCCGCGAAACGGGCGTGCGCGTCGACGACGGCACGGTGAACGCTGCCATCGGACGCGTCGCCGAGTCCAACGGGCTGACCGTGCCGGCGCTTCGCCAGCGCATCGAGGCGGACGGGTTGTCGTTCAACCAGTTCCGCGAAGACATCCGGCAGGACATCATCCTCAGCCGGCTGCGGGAGCGCGAGGTCGACAACCGGATCCAGATCTCGGAGTCGGAACTCGACAACTTCGTCGCGGAGCAGGCCGGCGTCTCTTCCGACGCGCAGGAAGTGAACATCGCCCAGATCCTGCTGCGGGTGCCGGAGAACGCGGACTCTGGGCGCATCGACGAGACCCGCAGGCGCGCCGACGACCTGCTCGCGCAGCTGAAGGGCGGCGCCGACTTCGCGCCCCTCGCGGCCAGCTTCTCCAACGCGGCCGAAGCGCTGCAGGGCGGCGACCTCGGGTGGCGCAGCGTGGACCGCCTGCCCACCCTCTTCGTCGACGCGATCCGGAACGTGAAGACCGGCGGCGTCACCGACATCGTCCGCAGTCCCAACGGTTTCCACATCCTCAAGGTCCTCGGCCGCCGCAACGCGATCGACGCCAAGCTGGCCTCCGGGCCGGTGCAGCAGACACGCGCGCGACACATCCTGCTGCGCGTCAGCGACCTGGCGCCGGAGCCCGAAGTCGTCCGCCGGCTCCAGGAATTCAGGGGACGCATCGAGGCGGGCCAGGTCGAGTTCGGCACGCTGGCGAGGCTGCACTCCCTGGACCCATCCGGCAGCCGGGGCGGCGACCTCGGATGGCTCTACCCGGGCGACACCGTGCCCGAGTTCGAGAAGGCGATGGACGGGCTGAAGATCAACGAGATCAGCGCGCCGGTGCGCTCGCCGTTCGGCTGGCACCTGATCCAGGTGCTGGAGCGCCGCACCGAGCAGGGCTCGGGGGACCGGGCCCGCATGGCGGCACGGCTTGCGCTGCGCGAACGCAAGGCCGACGAGGCCTACCAGGAGTGGCTGCGGCAGCTGCGCGACAAGACGTATGTCGAGTTGCGACTCGAAGAGCGCGGCTGATTCGGTGAGCCGGGCGGCGCGATGACCCGCCCGCGCATCGCGATCACGACCGGAGAGCCGGCCGGCATCGGCCCGGAGATCTCGGTGACCGCTGCCGCCGACGCGCTCGACGCCGACCTCGTGCTGATCGGAGACGAAACGCTTCTCGCCACGCGCGCGAAAGCGGCCGGCGCCACCTGGCCCGCGCACGCGACGGTGCATCACGTCCCGCTCGCCGCGGAAGCCCGGCCGGGCCACCTCGACGTCCGCAACGCGGCCTATGTGCTCGCGACGCTCGATCACGCGATCGATGGCGCGCTCGCCGGGCGCTACGACGCGATCGTGACGGCCCCGGTGCAGAAGAGCGTGATCAACGACGCGGGCGTCGTCTTCACCGGACACACCGAGTACCTCGCGGCCCGCGCCAAGGCGCCCCAGGTGGTGATGATGCTGGCCGGAGACACGGCCCACGGCCCGCTGCGCGTCGCACTCGCAACGACCCACCTGCCGCTCGCCGAGGTGCCGCGCGCGCTCTCGGTCGACGGCCTGCTGCAGGTGATGGAAGTGCTCCTGCACGACCTGAAGCAGCACTTCGGAATCGCGCAGCCGCATATCGCGGTGACGGGACTCAACCCCCACGCGGGCGAAGGCGGACACCTCGGGCGCGAGGAGATCCAGGTCATCGCGCCGGCGATCGCGCGCCTGCGCGGCGCCGGCCATGCCGTCGACGGCCCCCTGCCTGCCGACACGGTGTTCGTGCCGTCGATCGTGCAGCGCTACGACGCGGTGCTGGCGATGTTCCACGACCAGGGGCTGCCGGTCCTGAAGTACGCGACCTTCGGCCACGGCATCAACATCACGCTCGGTTTGCCGTTCATCCGCACGTCGGTGGATCACGGCACGGCGCTCGACATTGCAGGCACCGGGCGCGCGGACGCGGGCAGCATGCGCGCCGCGCTCGCGCTGGCCGCGCAACTCGCCGCGCGACGCGGCCGATGAGCGGAACCTCCACGCTGCAGCATCGCGCACGCAAGCGCTTCGGCCAGAACTTCCTGCACGACCGCCGCGTGATCGAGCGCATCGTCGATGCGATCGACCCGAAGCCCGGTCAGTCGATCGTCGAGATCGGGCCGGGCCAGGCCGCGCTGACGCGCGAACTCGTCCGGCGCGCCGGCCACATCACCGCGATCGAGATCGACCGCGACCTCGCAGCGTGGTTGCGGGAACAGTTCACGCTGGAGCAACTGACCCTGGTCGAGGCCGACGCGCTGAAGCTCGACTGGTCGTCGCTCGCCACGCAGCCGCTGCGCGTGGTCGGCAACCTGCCGTACAACATCTCGTCGCCGCTGCTGTTCCGACTGATGGAGTTCGCCGAGCGCGTGATCGACCAGCACTTCATGCTGCAGAAGGAAGTGGTGGACCGCATGGTCGCGCCGCCGGGCAGCAAGACGTACGGCCGGCTCTCGGTGATGATCCAGGTGCGGTACCGGCTGACGAAACTGTTCGACGTTCCGCGCGGCGCGTTCAACCCGCCGCCGAAGGTGACGTCGAGCATCGTGCGCATGGTGCCGCGCCCGACGGCCGAACTGCCTGCGATCGACTTCGGCTGTTTCGGCCGCGTCGTCGCGGCGGCCTTCAACCAGCGACGGAAGATCCTGAGGAATGCGCTGAGCGAGGTGGCCGGAGAGGAGGCGTTTCGCGCCGCGGGCGTCGATCCGCTGGCGCGCGCGGAGACGCTCGCCGTCGACGACTTCGTGCGTCTCGCCCGCGCCGTGGCGGACGCTCCCGCCGCTGCGGGCTGGGCGTGAAGGTCGAACAGGTTGTTTAGTAGGCCAGCAATCCAAGCGATCGCGTTGCGTCGCGCTCGATCGAACACCAGTGGAGATCCTCTCCTGCGCCTGGGCGAGCGGCGGGGTACCTCCCTCCGCGCCCGTCGGCGCGGGCGTCATTCAGCGCTCCGCGTTCCCTGCGGGCCTGCAGATTTCTGAGCGTTGCCTTCGCTGCGCCGAGGGTGCTGCCTCGCGGCTGTGCCCACCCGGCCCGCTGCCCTCGCGCAACTGGTACGCCCGCCGCCTGACGGTCGCTCCGCGAGGCACCCCACCGCCCGCCCAGGCGCCGCGCGTTTGGTCAGGGCGGACAGGCTCCTTGGCGTTGGCCTTGGATGTCCCAGGTATGCCGCGATACCGCCGCTCACTGGCGGGGCGCTTGCGAACGCGCATCCACACCGCGCGGCGCGCCGACCGTGGTACGGGGTACCGCGCGGAGTCGCGGTGCCCCGCAGCGCGGTCGGCGCGCAGGTGACTCCAGCGCACGCGCCAACCTGTTGGACCTCTGTAGCTAGACGTTGCGGCCCTGGATCAACTCGATCTTGTAGCCGTCCGGGTCCTGCACGAACGCGATCATCGTCGAGCCGCCCTTGACCGGCCCAGGCTCGCGCGTGATCGTGCCGCCCGACGCGCGGATCCGGTCGCACGCGGCATGGACGTCATCGACGCCGATGGCGAGGTGGCCATACGCCGTCCCGAGCTCGTACCGGTCGACGCCGTAGTTGTAGGTCAGCTCGAGCTCCGCGTGCTCGGGGTTCGACCCGTAGCCGACGAAGGCCAGCGTGTACTTCTGCTCCGGCCGGTCGGTGGTCCGCAGCAGCTTCATGCCGAGCACCTTCGTGTAGAAGTCGATCGAGCGCGGCAGGTCGCCGACGCGCAGCATGGTGTGAAGGAATCGCATCCGTTTCTCCTCTGGAACGCAAAGCCTAGCGCCTCTCGCGCCTGTTCGGCCGCCGGGGTGTCTCGACTCCGGGCGGTGCGCCTCCCTGCGCCTGGGCGGCCGCCGGGGTGCCTCGACTCCGCGCCCGTCGCGGCGGGCGTCATTCGGCGCGTAGCACTCCTTGCGGGCCTGCAGATATCTGAGTGAGGTCGTGACTGGTTTGACTGGGGTGCCTTGCGGCTGCGCCCACCTTGCCCGCCACCCTTACGCAACTGGTACGCCCGCCGCCTGACGGTCGCTGCGCGAGGCACCCCGCCGTCCGCCCAGGCGCGCCGTGCACGTGGTTCGGGCGAATGGCTCCGGCGCGGGGTGGCTCTGACGTCGTGACGAACGGACTTCGTGTGGAGCCGGCGTATGAGTACCGAGGCGCAGTGAGCCCCCATGAAGCAGAACTTGCAGCGCCGCCGCCGATCGATCAAGCGTTGTGCGCAAACTCGCGTCCACGCTGCGCGGCGCGCCGACCGTGGTGTGGGGTACCGCGCGCAGCGCGACTCAGGCGGCGGGCGTGACCAGTCAACTGGTGCGGCGGGCCGAGCACTCCATCGGCCGGAAGGCACGCCGCGCGACCACGCGCCGGCCTCGCTCCGAAAGCTGCAGGCCCGCAAGAGACTCAATGGCGCAGCGGCCGCCCGCCGCCGAGTCGCGCGGAGTCGCGGTGCCCCGCAGCGCGGTCGGCGCGTACGTGACCCAACCAAGCGGCGCGCACGTGACCCACCAAGCGGCGCGCACGTGAGCCACCGAGCTACGCACACGTGATTCCGCCGCGATCCGAAATCTGTCGGACCTCCTTGCGCAGAGGTCGCCGGCCGGAGCTACAGCGGCAGGCTCCGCATGTCCACGCCCTTGATCTCGTCGCGCGCCGCTTCGAACCCCGGCAGCAGCTGCGCGAGCGCCTTCCAGAAGCGCGGGCTGTGATTCAGTTCCTGCAGGTGGGCCAGTTCGTGCGCGACGACGTAGTCGATCACGGGCAGCGCGAAGTGCACCAGCCGCCAGTTCAGTCGCACGCGGCCGTCGTGCGTGCACGAGCCCCACTGCGAGCGCGCGGACGACAGCCGCCAGCCCGAGAACTTCGGCCCGATGCGGCCGGCGAAGCGTTCGATCCGTTCGCCGAAGACGCGCGCCGCTTCGCCCTGCAGCCACGACTGCACGGCGTCGCGGACCTGGGCCTCGGCGGCATGGTGGGGCAGCGCGACGTGCAGTTCGAAGGAGACGGCATCGAGACGAGTCGCGCCGGCCTCGGCGCGCAGTCGCAGTGCGATCGACCCGCCGAGATACGGCAGCACCGCCCCATCGGCGAACACCACCTGCGGCAGCCGTCGCTTCGCGCGCCACTCGTGCCACTCCCGGCGCTTGGCGCGGATCCAGCGCGACTTCTCCGCGATCGCGGCTTCGATCTCGCGCACCGTCACCCAGCGCGGGGCGCTGATCGTCAGCCCGTCGTCGTCGATCTGGAATCCGATCGTGCGGCGGCGCGCACGGCGCAGGCGGTACTCGATGACGTCCGTGCCCGCGAGCGCGCGGCGCGCGCGGGGATCGGGACTTCGTGACGACGGAGGAAGCGAAGCCGCCGGCGCAGGATCGAGCGCCAGCGACAGTTGTTCGACGTGAGAGGCCCTGAGCTTCTTCAATCCTGCGGTGCCGGCACCGCTCCGCTGCGCGTGGCCGGCTGATACGGCCCGCTGTAGCGGTGCGGCGCGAGACGCCTCATCTCGTTTTCGATCCACGATTCTACGAGGGCACCCACCTCTTCGGCGCGTTTTCCCTTCGGATCGATCGGCTTGCCGATCGAGACGGTGATCACGCCCGGCCGCAGCAGGCCGTTCTTCGGCCAGCACTCGCCGGAATTCACGGCGATCGGCAGCGCGTACGCGCCGGTGCGCACGGCGAGCCGCGGGCCGCCGGTCTTGTAGCGCTTCGTCGACCCCGGCTGGGTGCGCGTGCCCTCGGGAAAGATGACGATCCACCAGCCTCGTCCGAGGCGATCCGCGCCCTGCTCCACCACCTGCTCGAACGCGTCCTGGCCCTTGCTGCGATCGATGCTGATCATCTGGGTCGACGCGATGCCCCAGCCGAAGAAAGGAATCAGATTCAGTTCGCGCTTGTAGACGAAGGTGAGGTCACGCGGCAGGAAGCTCGGCAGCCAGAAGGTCTCCCAGGTCGACTGGTGCTTCGGCAGGACGATCGCGGGCGCGTCTGGCAGGTTCTCCCAGCCCTCGACTTTCCACTTGATGCCGCAGATCACGCGCGCGCTCCAGATGGAAGACCGCGTCCAGAGCGCGCACAGCTTGTAGCGCGTGTGCACCGGAAACAGCCGGCTCGCGACCACGATGAACGACCACGGCGTGACCGTGGCGATGTTGAACAGGTAGAAGAGGACGGTCCGGAGCAGCGCCACGGCTTGGGGTCTGCTAACGCTTGGCTCGCGCATGTGCCGGGCCTTGGCCGGCCCTAGGCGGTGAGCTTCGAGATGTCCGCCACCCGGTTCATCGTCGCGCGCAGCGCGGCGAGCAGTCCCAGCCGGTTGCCGCGCAGCGTCGCGTCGTCGACGTTGACCATCACCTCGTCGAAGAACCGGTCCACCGGCAGCTTCAGCGGCGCGAGCGCCTTCAGCATGCCGGCGTAGTCCCCTCGCGCGAAGAGCCGCTCGGCCGACGGCTGCACGGCGGCGAAGGCGTCGCCGAGCGCGCGCTCGGCCGGCTCCATCAGCAGCGCCGTGTCGAACGCGGCGGGAACGTCCTCGGCCTTCTTCAGGATGTTGCCGATGCGCTTGTTGGCCGCTGCCAGGCTCTCGGCTTCCGGCAGCTCCATGAACGCGCGCACGGCGGCGAGCTGGCTCGGCACGAGGTCGATGCGGGCCGGCGCCTGCGCCACCACCGCCTCGACCTCATTGGCCGTGTAGCCGGCGTCGCGGAGCAGCCCGCGCAGGCGGTCGTACAGGAATTCGGTCAGTTCGGCGTCCGCCGGCTTGAAGCCCTTCACGCCCGTGAACTCCGACTGCGCGAGCGCCAGCATCCGGTCGAGCGGCAACGGCAGCGACTTCTCCATCAGCATGCGCAGCACGCCCAGCGCGTGCCGGCGCAGGCCGAACGGGTCGCGCTCGCCGGTCGGCTTCTCGCCGATGCCGAAGAGACCCACCAGCGTCTCCAGCTTGTCGGCCAGCGCCGCGCACAGGCCGACCTTCGAGGTCGGCAGCGCATCGCCGGCGAAGCGCGGCTGGTAGTGCTCGCGGATCGCCATCGCGACGTCGGTGGTCTCGCCGTCGTGCCGGGCGTAGTACTCGCCCATGATGCCCTGCAGCTCCGGGAACTCGCCGACCATCAGCGTGCGGAGGTCCGCCTTGGCCAGGCGCGCCGCGCGCTCGACGTGCGAGCGGTCGACGCCGAGTTCCTTCGCCAATGCGACCGCGATGCCCGTGATGCGCTCGACCCGCTCGAGCTGCGAGCCCAGCTTGCTGTGGTAGACAACGTGCGTCAGGCCGGGGATGCGGCTCTCCAGCGTTTCCTTGCGGTCCTGGTCGAAGAAGAACTTGGCGTCCGCGAGGCGCGCGCGCACCACGCGCGCGTTGCCGGACCGGATCGCCGCGCCGCCGTCGGTCGCCTCGATGTGCGACACGAGCAGGAAGCGGTTCATCAGGCGGCCTGTCTTGTCGCGCAGCGCGAAGTACTTCTGGTTCTGCTGCATGGTCAGGATCAGGCACTCGGGCGGCACCTCGAGGAATTCCTTCTCGAAGCCCGAGTCGTAGACGACCGGCCACTCGACCAGCGCCGTCACTTCGTCCAGCAGTTCGTCCGGCATGATCGGCGTCGCGTCGAAGCGTGCCGCGGCGGCTTCCACGAGCTTCGCGATGCGCGCGCGGCGCCGCGCGAACGAGGCGATGATCAGCCCCTCTTCCTCGAGCTGCTCGGCGTACGTGTCGGCCGAATGCACGGGGAGGTCGCCCGGCGCCATGAACCGGTGGCCGTGCGTCGTGGTGCCGGCGGTCAGCCCGAGCGCCGTCACCGGAAGCACCTCGTGCCCGCGCATCGCGACCAGCCGGCGCGCCGGACGAACGAACTGCACGGTCGTCGTGCCGTCTTCGAGCTGGTAGCTCATGACCTTCGGGATCGGCAGCGTCGCGAGCGCTTCCTCGAGCGCGGACTGCAGCGCCACGATCAGCCTCTGCCCGGGCTGGACTGCCTGCAGGAACACCGAGTCCGCCTTGCCGTCGCTCTCGACCACCAGGCAATCGGATCCGTCCTGCGTCCCGACCGGGACGCTCGCCATGTGTCGACGACCCAGCGACTCGAGTTTCTTCACGAACGCGTGCGTCCAGTTCGAGGCGGCGTCGCGCGCCACGGCGAGCGGCATCAACTTCTGCCTGAACGGCTTGTCGGGCGATCGATTCAGCACGTGCGTGATGTGCACCGCGAGCCGGCGCGGAGCGCCGAAGGCCGTGACGACGCTGTCGTCCGACAGGAACTGACGGTCGCGCAGTCCCTTCGCCAGGCCGGATGCAAAGGCATCCGACAGGCTCTTCAGCGCCTTCGGCGGAAGCTCTTCGGTGTTCAGTTCGACGAGAAGCGACTGTTTCATTCGGCCGCCTCCCGCTTGGCGCCCTGCTCGAGCATCGGGAAACCGAGCCGCTCGCGCGATTCGTAGTAGCTCTGCGCGATCGCGCGCGACAGCGTGCGGATGCGGCCGATGTAGGCCGCGCGCTCGGTGACGCTGATGGCGCCGCGCGCGTCGAGCAGGTTGAACGTGTGGCCGGCCTTCAGCACCATCTCGTACGCGGGCAGCGCGAGCTGCAGCTCCATCAGCCGCCTGGCTTCCGCCTCGAACAGCGTGAACTGCCCGAGCAGGACGGCTGGGTCGCTGGCTTCGAAGTTGTACTTGCTCTGCTCCACCTCGTTCTGGTGGAACACGTCGCCGTAGCGCAGCACCTTCTCGACGCCGCGATCGCGCCAGCGCGTGTAGACGAGGTCGAACACGTTGTCGATGTCCTGCAGGTACATCGTCAGCCGCTCGAGCCCGTATGTGATCTCGCCGGTGATCGGCTTGCACTCGAGGCCGCCCACTTGCTGGAAGTAGGTGAACTGCGTGATCTCCATGCCGTTCATCCACACTTCCCAGCCCAGTCCCCACGCGCCGAGCGTCGGGTTCTCCCAGTTGTCCTCGACGAAGCGGATGTCGTTCTTCCGGGTGTCGATGCCGAGCGCCGTGAGCGAACCGAGGTAGAGCTCGATGATGTCCGGCGGCGACGGCTTCAGCACGACCTGGTACTGATGGTGCTGGTGCAGGCGGTTCGGGTTCTCGCCGTAGCGGGCGTCCTTGGGCCGGCGCGACGGTTGCACGTAGCCGGCTCGCCAGGGCTCGGGGCCGATCGCCCGCAGGAACGTCGCGGTGTGCGACGTGCCGGCGCCGACCTCCAGGTCGATCGGTTGCAGCAGCGCGCAGCCCTGCTGGTTCCAGTACGTCTGGAGGCGAAGGATGGCTTCCTGGAAGGTGATCATCGGGGGTCCGGCCGGACCGGGCAAACGTCTGGGAGCCGACGATTGTACGGACTGGAGATGCGGCGCTCGGACGTCCACGCATCAGGCTTGGTCCCTTGCGCCTGAACGGGTTGCGGCGTACCTCGACTCCGCGACCGTCGGCGCGGGCGTCACTTTGCGACCGGTGTCGATCGCGGGCCCGCAGCTTCGGCATTCGCGAGTCGCCGACCGCGGCTCGGGTGAACGCGGTCACTGGGCCCGCCGCCCTTGCGCGCGTGGAACGCCCGCCGCCTGACGGTCGCTGCGCGAGGCACGCCACAGCCCGCCCAGACGCCATCCGGCCGGGATGGTCTGGTTGTGCACCGTTGCCACAGCGCACGGCGCGTCGGCCGTGATGCGGGGAACCTCGCGGAGCGCGACTCAGTGCGGCGGGCGCGGCCATTTCACCGCGCGGCGGGCCGAGTGCGGCCTGCATCCGAGGCGCAGACAGCTCGAGCGGGAGTGCCGAAGCTGCAGGCCCGCTCGGGACACCACTCGTTTCTACCGCCCGCCGCCGAGTCGCGCGGAGGGAGGTCCCCGCAGCGCGG
>CAYGXL010000037.1:0-17474 GCA_964353935.1 uncultured Burkholderiaceae bacterium
GTAGTTCTTGCGCGCGAAGATGCTGCGCGGCGCGACGGTGGCGCCGATCGCCAGGCCGAACTGGATGGCGCGCTGCACCGCCCCGCGGTTCAGGACCGGCAGCGTGCCGGGCAGCGCGAGGTCGAGCACGTTCGCCTGCGAGTTCGGTTCTGCGCCGAACGCGGTCGACGAGCCCGAGAAGATCTTGCTCGCCGTCGTCAGCTGGGCGTGCGTCTCGAGCCCGATCACCACTTCCCACTGCATGGCCTGGTTCCTGGTGGAAGGTTCTGGTGGATTCTCGCGCGTCGAGGGGCGATCACGCGCCCGGCGGAACGAGTCGATGCCAGTCGGTCGCCTGCTGGTAGGCGTGCGCCACGCCCAGCATCCGGGCCTCGTCGAAGTAGTTGGCGATCAGCTGCAGGCCGACCGGCCGCCCGCTGTTGACCGGGCCGGCGCCGAAGCCGCACGGAATGCTCATCGAGGGCACGCCGGCGAGGCTGCCCGGGACGGTGTAGAGATCCGCCATGTACATCGCGACGGGATCGGCCGCCTTCTCGCCGAACCCGAAGGCGACGCTGGTCGTGACCGGGCCCGCGATCACGTCGCACTGCAGGAAAGCGCGCTGGAACTCGTCGGCGATCAGCCGGCGCACCTGCTGCGCCTTGATGTAGTAGGCGTCGTAATACCCATGCGACAGCACGTAGGTGCCGATCAGGATGCGGCGCTTGGGCTCCGGCCCGAAGCCTTCGGCGCGCGACTTCTTGATCATGTCGGCCAGGTCGCCGTAGTCCTTGGCGCGGTGGCCGTAGCGCACGCCGTCGAAGCGCGACAGGTTGCTCGAGCACTCGGCGGGCGCGACGACGTAATAGACGGGAATGCCGAGTTCCGCGTTGGGCAGGGAGACTTCCACCAGCTCCGCCCCCAATTTGCGGTACTCGTCGAGCGCCGAGCGCACCGCCGCCTCGACGTCCGGCTGCAGGCCCGCGCCGAAGAACTCCTTCGGCACACCGATCTTCAGTCCCTTCACGCCCGATCCGAGGCCGCGCGTGTAATCCTCGTTGGGCCGGTCGACGCTGGTCGAGTCCTTCGGGTCGAATCCGAGCATCTCGTTGAAGACCAGCGCCGCGTCCTCGGCCGACTGCGTCATCAGGCCGGCGGTGTCCAGGCTCGAGGCGAAGGCGATCATTCCCCAGCGCGACGGCCGGCCGTACGTGGGTTTGGTCCCGGTGATGCCGGTGAACGCGGCCGGCTCGCGGATCGACCCGCCGGTGTCCGTGGCCGTTGCGACCGGCGCGATGCGCGCCGATACCGCGGCCGACGAGCCCCCGGAGGAACCGCCCGGGACCGCCTTCGCGTCCCAGGGGTTCAGGACGTTGCCGAAGGCGCTGTTCTCGTTGCTCGAGCCCATCGCGAACTCGTCGCAATTGAGCTTGCCGAGGGTCACCATGCCGGCGCGGCCCAGGTTGTCGACCACGGTGGCGTCGAAGGGGCTCATGTAGCCCTCGAGAATCCGGCTCGACGCGGTCGAGCAGAAGTCCCGGGTGACGAAGATGTCCTTGTGCGCGATCGGCACGCCGGTGAGGGCGGTCGCCTCGCCGCGGGCCCGGCGCTGGTCCGCGGCCCCGGCCTGCGCCAGCGTGACTTCGGGCCGCACGTCGAGGAACGCGTTCAGGTCTCGGCGGGAGTCCATCCGGCCGAGGAACATCTTCGCGAGTTCGACTGCCGAGACCTCCCGGGCGGCCAGCGCGCGGGCGAGTTCCGTCACCGAGGCGTGCGCCAGGTCGGCCATGGCTACTCGATCACTTTCGGAACCAGGATCAGGCCGTCCTGCTGCTCGGGCGCATTGGCGAGGTTGGCGGCGCGCCGGTCGGACTCGGTGACGAGGTCTTCGCGCAGCCGCTGGTGGCCCCCGAGCGGGTGGGCCATGGGCTCGACGTCGGTCGTGTCGACCGCTCGCATCTTCTCGATCATCGCGAAGATGTCCGCAAGCTGCTCGAGCGTGCGTTGCGCTTCCGCGTCCGTGACCTCGATCCGGGCGAGGTGGGCGATGCGACGGACCTGGTCGAGATCGAGTGCCAAGGCGGGGAGGGGCCGGAGAAAACGGCTCGAAAATCCGAGCTAAAGCGAACGGTTGAACTGAAGTTTGCGCAGTCGATTAGTTTATCATCGCGACTTCTCTTCAGACTCTGCGCTCCTCTGGAGAAAGACGCGCCCGCAGAGGCGCGGAGACAGCAGCAGCGCAGCTCGCCAACGAGCACCAGGGCACACAGGGCGGTACATGTTCGGTTTTCTCCGCAGCTACTTCTCCAACGACCTCGCCATCGACCTCGGCACGGCCAACACGCTGATCTACGTGCGTGGCAAGGGCATCGTCCTCGATGAGCCGTCGGTCGTCGCGATCCGCCAGGAAGGCGGGCCCAACGGCAAGCGCACGATCCAGGCCGTCGGCAAGGAAGCCAAGCAGATGCTCGGCAAGGTCCCTGGAAACATCGAGGCGATCCGCCCGATGAAGGACGGCGTGATCGCCGACTTCACGGTCACCGAGCAGATGCTCAAGCAGTTCATCAAGATGGTCCACCCGTCGAGCCTGTTCGCACCGAACCCGCGGATCATCATCTGCGTGCCGTGCGGCTCGACCCAGGTCGAGCGCCGGGCGATCAAGGAGTCGGCCGAGGCGGCCGGCGCGTCGCAGGTCTTCCTGATCGAGGAGCCGATGGCCGCGGCGATCGGCGCCGGCCTGCCGGTGTCCGAGGCGTCGGGCTCGATGGTGGTCGACATCGGCGGCGGCACCACGGAAGTCGGCGTGATCTCCCTCGGCGGCATGGTCTACAAGGGCAGCGTCCGCGTCGGCGGCGACAAGTTCGACGAAGCGATCATCAACTACATCCGCCGCAACTACGGCATGCTGATCGGCGAGCCGACGGCGGAGATGATCAAGAAAGAAATCGGATCGGCGTTCCCGGGCTCCGAAGTCCGCGAGATGGAAGTCAAGGGACGCAACCTGTCCGAGGGCATTCCGCGCAGCTTCACGATCTCCAGCAACGAGATCCTCGAAGCGCTGACCGATCCGCTCAACCAGATCGTCTCCAGCGTGAAGATCGCGCTCGAGCAGACGCCGCCGGAACTCGGAGCCGACATCGCCGACCGCGGCATGATGCTCACCGGCGGCGGCGCGCTGCTGCGCGACCTCGACCGGCTGCTGATGGAGGAAACCGGCCTGCCCGTCGTCGTGGCCGAGGAGCCGCTGACCTGCGTCGTGCGCGGCTGCGGCATCGCGCTCGAGCGCATGGACAAGCTCGGCACCCTCTTCGCGACCGGTTGACCAGGGCACGACGACGGACCGGCTCGTCGTGTTTCCCTCCTCGCAGTCGAACTCAAAAAAGTCGGGTGGCTCTGCCACCGACTTTTTTCTGACTCGCCACGCAAAAGTAGGTTTCCACTTTTGCGTGTCTAACTGATGGAGTACGGCCCCCCACCCCTGTTCAACCAGGGCGTGTCGGCGCGGGCGCGGCTCGCGTTCTTCTCGTTCCTCGCGGTCGCGTTGATCGTCATCGACTCGCGCATCCGTGTCCTCGAGACCGTGCGGGTCGGCGTCGGCATCGCCCTGTACCCGGTCCAGCAGGTGCTTCTGATTCCCAGCCGTGCCTTCGGTGCGGTCGGGGAGTACTTCGCCGACCTCTCGTCGCTGCAGCGGGAGAACGAACAACTGAAGCAGGCGGCGCTCACCAACGCGCAGTCGCTGCAGCAGGCGAGCGATCTCGCCATCGAGAACGAGCGGTTGCGCAAGCTGCTCGGCGCGAAGGAACGGCTGCCCAACGCTTCGCTGCTCGCGGCGGTCCTTTATGAAACGCGCGACCGATTCGCGCGCAAGATCGTGCTGCACGCCGGGTCGAACGACGGCGTCCGCCCGGGCAGCCCGGTGATCGACGATGTCGGAGTCGTCGGCCAGGTGACGCGCGTGTTCCGCGACACCTCGGAGGTCACGCTGCTCACCGACAAGGACCAGACCATCCCGGTGCAGATCGTCCGCAACGGCCTGCGCGGGGTGGCCTACGGCGGCGCCGAGCCCGGCACGCTCGACCTCCGGTTCATGGCACCCAATGCCGATCTCGTGAAGGACGACATCGCCGTCACGTCGGGACTGGACGGCGTCTACCCGCCCGGGCTCGCCGTGGCGCGCGTCGCGCGGATGGAGCCCGCGACCACCGACCAGTTCGCCCGCGTGGTGATGACGCCACTGGCCGGCGTCGAAAGCCACAAGCACCTGCTCGTGCTGCTCGCCGAGCCCGCCCGGCTGCCGGCGGCGCCCGCGGCCGCCGAGCCGGCGCCCCGCAAGGGAGGTCGCCGGTGAGCGCATCTGGAATCAGGGGCTGGCTAAGGGACACGTTCGCGCTGCGCAGCAGCCAGCCGCGCGACCTGTCGGGCACGCGGCTCGGGACTCGGCCGCACTACCTGCTGCGCCCCGCGAACCCGCTCTTCATCTGGGGCTCGCTGATCGTTGCCCTGTTGCTGAATCTCTTTCCGTGGGGCCAGCTGCCCTTCGTGCCGGACTGGCTCGCGGTGGCGCTGCTGTTCTGGAACGTGCACCAGCCGCGGCGTGTCGGCATCGGCGCGTCCTTCGTGTTCGGCCTGCTGATGGACGTGCACAGCGGCGCGCTGTTCGGCGAGCACGCGCTCGCCTACACGCTGATCTCGTACGGAGCCATCACCCTGCATCGGCGCCTGACCTGGTTCCCGATCGGCGCCCAGGCGCTGCACGTGCTGCCGCTGCTGCTGGTCGCGCAGGTCGCGTCGCTCGCCGTGCGCATGTGGGTCGGAGGCAACTGGCCGGGCTTGGTCTACTTCGCCGAGAGCCTGGTCGGGACCGCGCTCTGGCCCGTGATCTCCTGGATGCTGCTCGCCCCGCAACGACGTCCGACCGAGCGCGACGACACGCGTCCGCTTTGACAGGCGCCTCGGGTGTACGCGATCGGCTGCGCCGATCGCACGTGCACCCTCGGCGGCACGCGCACTGCGTGCGCGCTTGGTTGTGTCGATCAATCTTCGGGCGGCCGGGCGATTGATCGATGTTCAAAGGCAACGATACCCACCCAACCAGTCGGATCGCGTGCACGAGCGACGCAGCGACTAATTGAGCGCCTTCGATGCCGCCCAGTCGCCCCAGCCCTGCAGCGGACCGAGCGGGTTGCGTTCGACCTCGACCTCGTGGATGGTCGGCTGGCCGCCGAACACGGCATAGACCGCCATGTCGTCGACGAACAGGACGAGCGCGTTGAAGGTCCAGCCCGTCACGTCCGTTTGGCGCCTGAAGCGCAGCGCGTCAAGCCAGAAGTTGCCGACGCGATCGCGGTGGGTGTGCCTGAGGTTGATCTGGTAGGCGTTGCACGCCTTCCCCGCCCTGAGGCAGTCGCGGATGCCGGGGTCCACGTCTTCGGAGCGCAGCACGCCGCCGATCGGGAATCGCACCGCGATGTCGACGTGGCTCAGCAGCGTGATGGTCGGGTCGCCTTCGACGCCGATGCCACGCGCCCTCAGGTCCGAGCGTGTCGTCTTGTACGGCTCGATGCGTTCGATGGCGGCGCGGGCCTCGTCGAAGGAAGACCACGCCGCTTCGGTTTCCGTCCGGGCTTTCGGCAGCAACTCTGCGCAGCTGGCCAGAAGCGCCGCGAGCGCAAGCCAGAGGATCGTGCGGATAAGGGCGGCAAGCATGCGCGCACTGGAGTCCAAGACCATTTTCAGCTTGGCGGTTGCCCGGGACGCCGTATTGCGAAGAGTCAACCGGGACGGGATGTCGCCGGCTCCTGGCGGCTCGGGTCGCCGGGCGGGGGGTTCCCTGGCGCCTCCGATGCCGCGACATCGGCCGGCGGGGTCGGCCCGGCATTCGGCTTCGGCGGGGCGACGTGGCGCTTGTCGACCACGTGCATCAGGGCGAGCCAGGGATGCCGCAGGATCATCCGCGGGCCGGAGTAGCGCATCACCTCGCGCACCTTCTCGCGCATCGCCTTGCCATAGCAGTGGATCTGGCACTTCGCGCAGACCGGCTTGTCCTCGCCGTACGTGCAGACGGCCAGCCGCTTCGAGGCATACGTCATCAGCGCCTGGCAGTCGGCGCACGGATGCGGCGCGCCGTGGTGGCCGGCGCAGTAGATCCTCGTCATCGCCTCGATCGTCTCGAGCTCGCGCAGCAGGCGTGGCGTGGCCGGGCGATCGCGGTTGAACCGGATCGGCGTTTCCGCTGGGTTCATGTGCGAATGAGTATCGAGCACGCTCCTCCGCGCCAGGATGCGTTGCGTCAAAGGGCGCGGGCAACCCCCGCCTCGCGCCGACGCGTCATCCGTATCGATCTCCCGCATCTGCAAGGGGTGTTCCCGCTCCTATAATCCGGCAGCTCCGTCTCGGGGCGCCCGCCCGGTCGCCCGTTCGCTTGATGCTGGTTCTTCTGTTGCTGCGCCTGCCGCTCGCGTCGCGCGCACGTCCGCGCGTGATCCAGGCCCCGCATGGCTAGGCGCTGGTTCCGCAGTCGTCGCCGCTCGAACGACGAACTTTCGTTCGGGTCGAGCGTCGCGGCGATGCGCAATCCCGAGCGCGAAGTGAAGCACTTCCGCGCGCGCGTGCTCGTGGCGAGCGTCTTCGTGCTCTCGACATTCGCGATCCTGGTGGCGCGCCTCGCGTGGCTGCAGGTCGTCAAGCACGAGGCGTACCGCGAAAAGGCCGAGGCGAACCGGATCGCCATCCTGCCGGTTGCACCGAACCGCGGGCTCATCAAGGACCGCAACGGCGCGATCATTGCCCGCAATTACTCCGCGTACACGCTGGAGATCACGCCGGCGAAGGTCGAGAACCTCGAGCAGACGATCGACGAACTGGCGGAGGTGGTGGACATCCAGCCGCGCGACCGCCGTCGCTTCAGGAAGCTGCTGGAGGAGACCAAGCGCTTCGACTCGATTCCGATCCGCACGCGCCTGTCCGACGAGGATGTCGCGCGCTTCACGGCCAATCGTTTCCGGTTCCCGGGCGTCGAACTGCGCGCGCGGCTGTTCCGCGACTACCCGCTCGGCGAGTTCGCGTCCCACATGATCGGCTACATCGGACGCATTTCGCCGCGTGACCTCGAGCGTGTCGAGAGGCTCGCCGAAGCGCGCGGCGATCCGGCGATCTACAGCGGGACGGAACACATCGGCAAGGTCGGCGTCGAGCAAAGCTACGAGAGCGAGCTGCACGGCACGCCGGGCGTCGAGGAGGTCGAGATCACGGCGGGCGGACGCGCGGTGCGCACCTTGTCCCGCAAGGCTTCGCTCCCCGGCAACAACCTGATCCTGTCGGTCGACATCGAACTGCAGAAGATCGTCGAGCGCGCATTCGGGGACCGGCGCGGAGCGCTGATCGCGATCGAGCCCGCGACCGGCGATGTCCTCGCGTTCGTGTCGAAGCCGACCTTCGATCCGAACCTGTTCGTCGACGGCATCGACCCGAAGTCCTGGGACGAGCTGAACAACGACCCGGACAAGCCGCTGCTGAACCGCGCGCTGCGCGGGACCTATCCGATCGGCTCCACCTACAAGCCCTTCCTCGCGCTCGCGGCGCTGGAGACCGGCAAGCGCCGGCCCGACCAGGTGATCCAGGACAACGGCACGTTCCTGTTCGGCAACCGGGTGTTTCGCGACTCCAACAAGGTTCCACTCGGCCCGGTCGACCTGCACCGCTCGATCGTGAAGTCGAGCGATGTCTACTACTACCAGCTCGCCAATGACCTCGGCGTCGACGCCATCCACGACTTCATGAAGCCCTGGGGGTTCGGCCAGATCACCGGCATCGACGTCGAGGGCGAGCAGACCGGGATCCTGCCGTCATCGGCATGGAAGGAAAAGCGCTTCAAGCAGAAGTGGTACCCCGGCGAGACGATCTCGGTCGGCATCGGCCAGGGCTACAACGCGTTCACGCTGCTGCAGCTCGCGCACGCCACGGCGAACCTCGCGAACAACGGCGTGGTGATGAAGCCGCACCTGGTGAAGTCGATCGAGAATCCGCGCACCGGCGAGCAACGGCTGACGGTGCGGGACAAGAGCTACCAGATCACGGTCAAGCCCGAGCACATGAAGTTCGTGCGCGATGCGATGGTCGACGTCAACATCAGCGGCACCGGCCGCGGCGCGTTCCAGGGTGTGCCGTACAAGGTCGCCGGCAAGACAGGCACCGCGCAGGTCGTCGGCATCAAGCAGGGCGAGAAGTACAACGAGGCGCGGGTGTCGGAGCGACATCGCGATCACTCCCTGTTCATCGCGTTCGCGCCCGCCGACGAGCCGAAGATCGCGATGGCGATCCTCGTCGAGAACGGTGGTTTCGGCTCGCGTGCGGCGGCGCCGATCGCGCGCCAGGTGCTCGACTACTACCTGCTCGGCAAGGTGCCCGACGCGCCGGCCAGGGAAGGCCCGGACGAAGAGGCCCCCGGCACTGCCTCGCCGGCGGCGAAGGCGAAGGCCGCGCAGTGAACGGCCAGGGCGTTCTCGGCGGCGTTGGCCGGATGCTCAGGCCTTACGTCAGCGTGTTCGACCCCGCGCTGATGGCCGTCGTGGGCAGCCTCGCGGTGATCGGCCTCGTCACGCTCTACTCGGCGGGCAACGACTTCCCGTGGCGCGTCACCGACCAGGCGCGCAACTTCGGCATCGCATTCGCCGTGCTGTTCGTCGCCGCCAACGTGTCGCCGCAGTTGCTGATGCGGCTTGCGGTGCCTGTCTACGTCATCGGGGTGGCGCTGCTGGTCGCCACCGAGCTGAAGGGCGTCACGGTGAAGGGGGCCACGCGCTGGCTGGACATCGGCGTCGGGCGCATCCAGCCGTCCGAGATCATGAAGCTCGGCCTGCCGATGATGCTCGCGTGGTACTTCCACAAGCGCGAGGGCGCACTGCGCGCGTTCGACTTCGTCGTGGCGGCGGTCATCGTGCTCGTGCCGGTCGGCCTGATCATCAAGCAGCCGGACCTCGGCACGGCGCTGCTGGTGCTCGGTGCCGGGTTCTTCGTGATCTTCTTCGCCGGGCTGCCGTGGAAGTGGCTGGCGGTGATGGCGGTCGGCGGACTGGCCATGCTGCCCGTGGCTTGGACGTTGCTGCACGACTACCAGCGCCAGCGGATCCTCACGCTGATCGATCCGTCCTCGGACCCGCTGGGCAAGGGCTTCCACACGCTTCAGGCGATGATCGCGATCGGCTCGGGCGGTGCGTTCGGCAAGGGCTGGATGCAGGGCACGCAGACTCACCTGGAGTTCATTCCCGAGCGCACCAGCGACTTCATCTTCGCGGTCTATTCCGAGGAGTTCGGGCTCATCGGCAACGTCGTGCTGATCGTGCTGTTCTTCGCGCTCGTCGCGCGCGCGTTCCAGATCGCGATCAACGCGCCGACGCTGTTCGCGCGCCTGCTGGCGGCGGCGATCGGGATGATCATGTTCACCTACGCGTTCGTGAACATGGGGATGGTGAGCGGCATCCTGCCGGTGGTGGGCGTGCCGCTGCCCTTCATCAGCTACGGAGGCACGGCGCTGGTGACGCTCGGCATGGCGTGCGGACTGCTGATGGCGATCGCCGCCAACCGCAAGCTCGTGCAGTCGTGAGCGCGGGCGTTGCCGCCTCGTTACGCATCCTCGTTGCGGCGCTCGACCGGAGCCTGCCGCTTGTCCTGTGCACGGCGCTGCTCGCGGGCTGCGGGTCGACCTCGAAGCGCAGCGTCTACTACCAGGACGACGGGCCTCCCGACCGCGCCCCGGCGGATCTCGCCGATGCCGCGGACGCCGTGCCGCGCGTCGAGCCGCTGCATCCCCGCGCCAACCGTCCGTACACCGCGCTCGGCCGCAGCTACACCCCGCTGACCGCCGACGTGCCTTTCCGGCAGAAGGGCATCGCCTCGTGGTACGGGCGACAGTTCCACGGCAACCGCACCGCAAGCGGCGAGATCTACGACATGTTCGCGATGACGGCGGCGCATCCGACGCTGCCGCTTCCGAGTTACGTGCGCGTCACGAACCCGCGCAACGGCCGCAGCGTCATCGTGCGCGTCAACGACCGCGGTCCGTTCAAGGACAGCCGGGTCATCGACCTTTCCTATGGCGCGGCGACGAAGCTCGGCATTGCCGCCGCGGGAACGGGCGAGGTCGAGATCGAGCGGCTGACTTCCGCGCAGATCGCGTCGGGCGCGTGGCGGGGCCCGTCCGCGACGGGGGGCGCGGCCAGCCCGCCGATCGTTGCTGCCGGCGCCGTACCGGAGGCTGCCGCGGGCGCTCCCCCCTCGCTGCCGACACCTGCGCTCGCGTCGACGCTCGCGCCGGCCACCGACACGCCGCGCTGGTCCGTGCAGGTCGGCGCGTTCCCGCAGCAGGCGAGCGCCGACGATCTCGCCGCGCGCGTCGCGACCGTGCTCGGCTTCTCGGAAGGCGAACTGCCCGCGAGCCATCGCGAAGCGCGCGTCGAACGCGACGAGAACCTGTTTCGGGTGCTCGTCGGCGCGCTGCCCGACCGCGCGACTGCGCTGTCGCTGGCACTGCAACTCGAGCGCCTGCTGGGCCGGCCGGCCGTGCCGTTCCCGCGTTGACAGGCCCTAGCGCGCGGGCTTGAGCTGAAGCGCGAGCCGGTACAGCGCGTCGCGCGGCTGGCCGCTCGCCTTCGCCGCAACGGCGGCGGCGCGCGCCGGCGGAAGGTCCTGCAGCAGAGCCTCCAGCCAGCGGCGAGTGACGGCGTCGAGATCGGCGACGTCCTCCTCGCCGGCATCGACGAGCACCACGTACTCGCCGCGCTCGTCGGCCTCGAGCGTGGCCAGCTCGCCGGCCAGGTGCGCTTCGATGGTCTCGAATTTCTTCGTCAGTTCACGCGCGAGCACCACGCGCCGCGTCGGCGCAAGCACCTCGGCCAGCAGTGCAAGCAGCTCGCGTACACGGTGCGGCGCTTCGAACAGCACGAACGCCGAGGACTCCGCCGCAAGCGCGCGCAGCTGCCGCTCGCGCTCCGCGCGCCCGGTCGGAAGGAAGCCGACGAAGCGAAATGGTCCCGGCGCGAGGCCTGCCGCGGAGACCGCGGCCACCGCGCTGCTTGCTCCGGGAACCGGCACGACGCGGTGCCCGGCGTCGAGGACGGCCCGCACCACGCGCGCGCCCGGATCGGAAACGCCGGGGGTGCCCGCATCCGTCACGAGGGCGACCCGCTCCCCGCGCGCGAGGCGCTCGATCAACCGGGCCGCCGCTTCCTGCTCGTTGTGCTGGTGCGTCGCCGTGAGCGGCGTGTCGATGCCGAATCGCGCCAGGAGGGGACGCGTCACGCGCGTGTCCTCGGCGGCGATCACGTCCATGCGGCCGAGCAGCCACAGCGCGCGCAGCGTGATGTCGGCTGCATTGCCGATGGGCAGCGCGACTACATACAATGAGCCTGCGGGCAGTTCCTGCTCCGTGACCCCGGAGACCTCGAACAGCCGTTCGTGCCTGTTGTCCGCTCGTTCACCCATGATCCCCACGACCACTGTCGCCCGCGTCCGGCACCTTGTTGCCGCGCTGCTGCTGGCAAGTGTCGCATGCAGCCTCGGGGCGCAGATCACGACGATCCCCGCCCAGCCGCCCGCTTCACCGCGCACCGGTGAAGCGACACCGTCGATCGCGCTGATCCTGCCGAACCAGCAGACGGTGTTCGCGCGGGCGGCCGAGGCGGTCCGCCTCGGCTTCTTCGCGGCGCACGAGGCGGCCCGCGGCACGGTCGCGATCCAGGTGATCGAGGTCGACGACGATGCAGCGCAGCTGCAGGCTGCGATCGGCGGCGCGCAGGAGCGCGGCGTGAAGGTCGTGGTCGGGCCGCTGCTGCGAAGCGAGGTCAACGCCGTGTTCGACGGCGGCTACGCCTCGGTGCCGCTGGTGGCGCTCAACTATCCGGATCGCGGCGCGGCCGCGCCACCGACGATGATCGCGCTGGGACTATCGGCGGAAGCCGAAGCGCAGTACGTCGTGCGCGTCGCGCTGGCCGAGTTCGTCGGCGCCCGCCGCTCTCCGTCCGCGGCGCCGCGGTTCGTCGTGCTCTCCGGCCCCGGCCCTCTCGAGCGGCGGATCGCGCAGGCCTACGTCAGCGCGCTGCGGGCGGGCGGGGAAGTGCCGATCGTCGTGGACACTGCCGTGGAGAGCGGTGACCGCCTGTCGAAGCAGCTGGACGCGAACCGGCACGAGGCCGTCTTCCTGGCGCTCGATGCCCGCTCGGCGGCGCTGCTGCGGGCGCGCATACCGCGGCCTATCCTCATTTTTGGCACGTCGCTGCTCAACCCCGGGGGCGGTGCTGCGAGTCCCGAAACAACCGCGCTCGCGCACGATCTCGACGGCGTCCGCTTCGTCGACATGCCGTGGCTCGTTCGCGGGGACGCGGCGGCCGGCGCCGGAGGCCCGCTGCCGCCGGCGCCGATGCCTGTCGAGCTCGCGCGGCTGTATGCGCTCGGTTCGGACGCGTACCGCGTCGCGCAGCGCTGGAGCAGCGGCGAGACCCGCTTCACGATCGAGGGGATGACGGGCCGGCTGAAAGTCGATCGTGGATCGGGACCGCGCGTGGAAAGAACGCCGGCTGCCGCCATCTATCGCAATGGAGCGATCGAGCGCGAGGAGATCGGGCGCTGATGCCGAAGCGCGGTCCTGCGCCGCGCACGACCGGCGTCCGCACGCCGAAGCAGCGCGCGGGCGCGGCGGCCGAAGATGCCGCGGAGCGCCACCTGTGCGCGGCGGGTTGCCGTGTCCTCGCGCGCAACGCGCGTTACCGAGATGGCGAACTGGACCTGGTCGTGCGCGAGCGCGACGTCGTCGTGTTCGTCGAGGTGCGCCTGCGGGCGAGCGAGCGCTACGGCGGTGCGCTGGCGAGCGTGGACGTGTACAAGCAGAGGCGTCTCGCGCGCGCGGCCCATCGCTGGCTCGCCGAGCACTGCGGAGAGCGCTGGCCGGCGTGCCGCTTCGACGTCGTCACCGTGGACGGCAGTGGCACAATCGACTGGATTCGCGACGCGTTCGCGACATAGAGAGTTCAATTGAGGGAGAACAGATGAAGTTGGCGAAACCCCTGTTTGTCGCAGCCATCGTGGTGTCGCTGCTGTCGTCTTGCGCGGTCGCTGTCGTCGGAGCCATCGCGGCCGGCACGGCGATCGTCGCCACCGACCGGCGCACCACCGGGGCGCAGATCGACGACCAGGCGATCGAACTGCGGCTGAGCAACGAGCTGGGCACGGCCTTCAAGGCCAACTCCAGTGACTTCCACATCAGCATCAACAGCTTCGAGCGCAAGGTGCTGCTGACCGGGGAAGTGCCCACCGAGCAGGCGAAGGCGCAGGCGGGCGAGATTGCGGCGCGGTCGCTGAACGTGCGAACGGTCGTCAACGAACTCGCGGTCGCGAAGCCGTCCACGCTCGGGCAGCGCACGAACGACGCAACGATCGGCACCAAGGTCCGCGCGCAGTTCGTCAACACGAAGGAGATTCCGTTCAACTCGATCAGCATCGTGACCGAGCGCGGCGTCGTCTACCTGATGGGCTTCGTCACCGCGAAGGAAGGCGAGGTTGCCGCGTACGTTGCCAGCCGTGTCTCCGGAGTGCAGCAGGTGGTGAAGGTGTTCGACGTCGGCACGCCTGAGGAAGTGCAGCGGCGCCGCCTGGGGGCAAGCCAGCCGCCCGCGCCGGCGACGACCGCCGCGCCGGCGGCCAGCGCGCCGCCTGCATCGAGCCCGGCGCCCGACGCTTCATCGGCCGCCGTCGCGTCGCCCGTGGCCACGCCGGGCACCGCGAAGTGAGGCACGTGTCGCAATTCGACGTCAGCTGATGTGCGGCGGCTTCCGGCGCCCGATCGAGCCTTGCCTTGCGGGCCTGTTGACTTATAGTCCGCCTCCCTGTCGCATGGCGAGGACAGGGACAGGGCGCCAGGGCGCCCCTGTGCGAGCGGCGTCGACGGTGCATCGGCGCGCGCTCGGCCGCGTGCCCGCGCTGCGGGTGACGCACGGGTTGTCCGACTTGGGAGGGTGACATGGGGTGGATCGTCGTGCTGGTGATCATTGCGGTCGTCGTCTTCTGGGCGGTCGGTGCGTATAACCGTCTCGTCAGCCTGCGCAACAAGTTCCGCAACGCTTTCGCGCAGATCGACGTGCAGTTGAAGCGGCGCTACGACCTGATCCCGAATCTCGTCGAGACCGCCAAGGCCTACATGAAGCACGAGCGCGAGACGCTCGAGAACGTCATCAAGGCCCGCAACACGGCGGTGAGCGCCAACGCGGCGGCATCGGCCGATCCCGGCTCGGCGTCCGCGATCCAGGGGCTGGTGGTGGCCGAGGGCGCCCTGTCGGGCGCGCTGTCGCGCCTGTTCGCGCTGGCGGAGGCGTATCCGGACCTGAAGGCCAACCAGAACATGATGCAGCTGACCGAGGAACTGACGGGCACCGAGAACAAGATCTCGTTCGCGCGCCAGAGCTTCAACGACGCGGTCATGAGCTACAACACCTCCGCGCAGCAGTTCCCCACGAACGTGATCGCGAGCGCGTTCTCGTTCGCCCCCGCCGAACTGCTCGAGTCCACCGAGAGCGACGAAGAGCGTCGCCCGGTGAAGGTTCAGTTCTGACGAAGGCGCGAAGGGCGGTGGCGGGCGCCCGGTGCGCCCGCGCGCCCTGACAGCCGCATCCCGTGGACTTCTTCGAGCATCAGGAAGTCGCGCGCCGCACGAGCCGGCGGCTGATCGTGCTGTTCGTGCTCGCCGTCCTGTGCGTCGTCGTCGCGGTGAACGTCGTCGGCGCCGGCGTCTACTTCACGGCCTTCCTGCCGAGCGGCCGCCCGTGGGCGACGGCGGCCCTTCCGAACGGCTTCTTCCTGACGAACACGCTGGTCGTGCTCGGCCTGATCGCCGGCGGCACAGCGGTGGAGATGAGCGCGCTCGCGTCCGGGGGCGAGGCCGTCGCGAGGATGGTCGGTGCCCGGCCCGTCGATCCGTCGACGCGTGACCTGCTCGATCGCCGGCTGCTCAATGTCGTCGAGGAAATGGCGATCGCGTCCGGCGTCGCGGTGCCGCGCGTGTTCGTGATGGATGACCAGAACACGATCAACGCCTTCGCGGCGGGGCACTCGATCAACGACGCCGTGATCACCGTCACGCGCGGCACCCTCACTCGGCTGACGCGCGACGAACTCCAGGGCGTGGTCGGGCACGAGTTCTCGCACGTGCTGAACGGCGACATGCGGCTGAACATGCGGCTCATCGGGGTGCTGTTCGGGCTCACGATGGTCGCGATGGCCGGTCGCTTCCTGCTCGGGGTCGCCGGACGCGGCCGCGGCGGCAGTGATCGCGGCGGCGGCATCGCGGTGGTCGCCTTGGCCGGGGTCACCCTGTGGGTGCTCGGTTACATCGGCGTGTTCTTCGGACGACTGATCAAGGCCGCCGTCTCGCGCCAGCGCGAATTTCTCGCCGACGCCAGCGCGGTCCAGTTCACGCGCAACCCCGATGGCATCGGCGGCGCGCTGCGCAAGATCGGCGGCCTCGGCGCCGCCGAGGGTCTCGGCACGCGCATCGATCATCCGCAGGCGGAGTCGCTGTCGCACCTGTTCCTCGGGGCGGCGCGTCCCGCGTTCGTCAGCGGTCTCTTCGCCACGCATCCGCCGATCGCGGAGCGCGTGGGGCGAATCTACGGACGCAAGGTGGAGTTCCTGCCCGCGCCGGAAGACCGTGTCGCGGTGGCGCTCGAAGGCCGTCCCGCGGCCGAAGCGGAGCTTCCGCCGATTCCGTTCGTCGCTCCGCCGTATGCGGCCGGCGTTGTCGAGCCCGCGTCCGCGTTGTTTCCCGACGCGTTGTCGCCGGTGGCCGGCCTCGTCGCCGCGTCTGCGTCGGCGGCTGCGCAGATCACCGATTCCGTGGGCAAGGTCGGCCTGCCGCGCTCGCGCGACTTCGCGCTCGACGACGCGCAGCGGGCGACGCTGGCCGCCCTGCGCGCCGCGGCCGCGGATGGCTCGCGCTCGCAGTTGCTGGCGCTGGCGCTGCTGGTCGATCTCGACGTCGAACTGCGCGCGCAGCAGCGCAAGTTGATCGCGGAGGCTTACGGCAGCGAGGCGCTGCCGATCGTCGACGACCACCACGGTCGAATCCAGCAGTTGCCGCCGGGTGCCCGCCTGCCGCTGGCCGACACGGCGATGCCGGCCTTGCGCAAGCTTCCGCAGGACACGAGGCAGCGGCTTCTTCGGGTCGCGCACATGCTGATCGTCGCCGACGGACGCCTGTCGGTGCCGGAGTTCCTGCTGTTCACGATCCTGAAGCGCCGGCTCGGCGCCGATGCGGGCCGGGCCGTTCCGATCAGCCATCGAACGGTTCGCGAGTTGCCCCGGGAGGCCGCCCTCGTGCTTTCGCTTGCCGCGGCCGTGCGCCTTCCGGAGCGCGCGGAGCACGCGTTCAACGCGGGCGCTCTGCTGCTTCCGGGCGTCGACGCGCCGTTCACGCCCGGCGACTCGATTCGGCTCGATGCGGTCTCGGACGCGCTCGACCGGTTGAACCGGCTCGCGCCGCTCGCGAAGCCGCAGCTCATCAAGGCGGTGACGGCGACGGTGTTCGCCGACGACGCCACGAACTGGCGCGCGGTCAGCACGCTGCGGATGATCTGCGCGGCGCTCGACGCGCCGTTGCCGCCCCGGCTTCTTGCCGCCGAAGCCGGCTGAGACGGCCGGCCCGCGGCGCTGTTTCAGGGGCGCGGGCCCCGCTGCAGGCGATACGCGATGGCGCCCGTTTCCTAGGCGACGCCCGCCGCGTGCGCCTGCTGGTCGGCGTGATAGCTGGACCGCACCATCGCGCCGCACGCCGCGTGGGAGAAGCCCATCCCGGCCGCCTCGGCCTCGAACATGCGGAACGTGTCGGGGTGCACGTAGCGGCGAACCGGCAGGTGGTGGCTGGTCGGCGCCAGGTACTGGCCGACCGTGAGCATGTCCACGCCGTGCGCGCGCAGGTCGCGCATCACTTGCAGGATCTCGTCGTCGGTCTCGCCCAGCCCCACCATCAGGCCGCTCTTGGTCGGCACGCCGGGCACCCGCTGCTTGAACTCCTCGAGCAGCTTCAGCGAGTGCCGGTAGTCCGAACCCGGACGCGACTCGCGGTACAACCGCGGCACCGTCTCCAGGTTGTGGTTCATCACGTCGGGCGGCGCCGCGACGAGGATCTCGAGCGCGCGGTCGAGGCGGCCGCGGAAGTCCGGCACCAGCACCTCGATGCGGGTCGACGGCGAGGCGGCCCGGGTCGCGCGGATGCAGTCGACGAAGTGCCTGGCGCCACCGTCCTTCAGGTCGTCGCGGTCGACCGAGGTGATGACGACGTACTCGAGTTTCAGCGCCGCGATCGTCTTCGCCAGGTTGGCGGGCTCGTCCGGGTCGAGCGGATCGGGGCGGCCGTGGCCGACGTCGCAGAACGGGCAGCGGCGCGTGCACTTGTCGCCCATGATCATGAACGTCGCCGTGCCCTTGCCGAAGCACTCGCCGATGTTCGGGCA
>CAYGXL010000038.1:0-17358 GCA_964353935.1 uncultured Burkholderiaceae bacterium
TGTCGCCCGCCGCGCGTCGCGTGGAGTCGAGGTACGCCGCAGCGCGGTCGGCGCGCAGGGGACTCGGCACAGCGACGGCTAGACTCGCCCGATGGACAAACGCTGGATCCCCGCGCGCGTCGGCGACGCGCTGGCCGACGTCGACACGCCGGCGCTGATCGTCGACCTCGACCGGTTCGACGCCAACATCGGGCGCCTGATGCAGGCCGTGGCCGGACGCGGCGTCCGCGTGCGGCCGCACGCCAAGAGCCACAAGTGCGTCGAGATCGCGCGGCGGCAGGTCGCCGCGGGCGCCGTCGGCATCTGCGTGCAGAAGACCTCGGAGGCCGAGCCCTTCCTCGCCGGCGGCATCGCCGACGTGCTGGTGACCAACGAGGTCGTCGGCGCGCGCAAGCTCGCGAACCTGGCCGCGCTCGCGGCCCGCTTTCCCGCCGCGCGCGTCGGCGTGTGCGTGGACGACGCGTCGGTCGTCGAGCCGCTCGGCAAGGCGTGCGATCGCGCGGCGGCGCGCGTCGACGTCTACATCGAACTCGACGTCGGCCACGACCGTGCGGGCGTCGCCGATCCCGGCGCAGCGGTCGCGCTCGCGCGCGCGGTCGCCGCGCAGCCGAGCCTGGACCTGCGCGGACTGCAGGCGTACTTCGGATCCGCGCAGCATCGCCGCGGCGTCGAAGAACGACGCCGGGCGATCGAGTCAGCCGCCGCGCTCGCGCGGGCCGCCCGTGATGCGCTGCGCGCCGCCGGGCTGCCGTGCGACGCCGTCACCGGCGCGGGCACCGGCACCTTCCTCTTCGAGGCCGCCAGCGGCGTGTACACGGAGATCCAGCCGGGCTCGTACATCCTGATGGACGTCGATTACGCGAAGAACGAGCAGGACCCGCGCTGGCCGACGTTCGACCAGTCGCTGTTCATCCTGGCCACGGTGATGAGCCGGCGCCACGACGCGAGCGGCGATCGCGCCACCCTGGACGCCGGGCTGAAGGCGTTCTCGACCGACTCCGGGCCGGCGCAGCCGGCGTTCGCGGGGTGGTCGGTGCGCGGCGTGTCGGACGAGCACACGGTCCTGGATCGCATCGGCGACGGGCCCGCGCTCGCGCTGGGCGACAAGGTGCGGCTGGTTCCGGGCCACATCGATCCCACCGTGAACCTGCACGAGTGGATCGTCGCGGTGCGAAGCGACCGTGTCGAAGCCGTCTGGCCGGTCGACGCGCGCGGCGCCGTGTACTGAGTTTCCCCTAGGCGGAACGGGACCGCGCGGGCGCTACCATCGCGCGCAGCGGCACGCCGGTCGCCGCATGACCAAGGAGACTCCCGATGTCCTCGTTCCTTCGCCGGGCGGCGCTGTGCGTTCTTGCGCTCGGCACCCTCGCCTCCGCTCCCGCCTGGGCCCAGGCGTGGCCCAACAAGCCGATTCGCCTGGTCTCGGTGTTCCCGCCCGGCGGCTCGGTGGACCAGGTCGCGCGCATCCTCGCGCAGCAGCTGACGAAGCAGCTCGGCCAGAGCGTGGTCGTCGAGAACGTCGGCGGCGCATCGGGCTCGATCGGCACCGCGGCCGTCGCCCGGGCCGCGCCCGACGGCTACACCTTCGGCGTCGTGTTCGACACGCACGGCACCAACCCGAGCCTGATCCCGAACATCCAGTTCGACACGCTGAAGGACCTCGCGCACGTCACGCTGATCGGCACGTCGCCGATGGCGCTCGTCGCGTCGAGCAAGTCGAAGTACGCCGGCGTGAAGGACTTGCTGGCCGACGCGCGCACCGTCAAGGGCATCAACATCGGCTCGATCGGCACCGGCAGCCTCGGTCACCTCGCGATGATCCAGGCCGGCAACCAGGGCGGCTGGTCGTGGACGCACGTTCCGTACCGCGGCGGCGGCCCGCTGATGAACGACACGGTCGCCGGCCACATGCCGCTCGCCATCGGGACGGTGTTCCTCGTGATGCCGCACGTGAAGGCGGGCACGGTGAAGCCGATGGCCGTCACCGGCGCGAAGCGCAACGCGCAGCTGCCCGACACGCCGACGCTCGCCGAGGTCGGCATCAAGAACTTCGAAGCCCTCGCCTACTGGGGCGTGATCGCTCCCGCGAAGACTCCGTCGGACGTCGTCGACCGGATGAACGCCGAGATCCAGAAGGCGCTGAAGGAGCCCGCGGTCGCGGAGCGGCTCGCCGCGCAGGGCATGACGATCACCGCCCAGGGCCCCGCCGAGTTCAGCGCGTTCATGAAGAAGGAAATCGACCGCTGGTCGAAGATCGTGAAGGAGAACCGGATCTCCGCCGGTACGTGACCTTCTTCACGCCGGAAGGTGACCTTCTTCACTCTGGAACCTGACCTTCTTCACCCTGGAAGCCCGCCTCCGCCGCGGGCTTTTTTTCCGCCTCGACGGGTTGACCGGCGTCAGTCCCGCCCGCGTTCACGGCCGGACAATCGGCCGTCGCCTCACTCCCGCATGCCGGGCGCACGATGAGTCCCCTCTTCATCTCGTTGCTGATGGTCGCCGGCTTCGCCGCGTTCGGCGCGATGGCGTGGCGCAAGCTGGCGATCGTCGCCGCGCTCGCCCCGGACAACCGCTTCGACCGGCTCGGCGAGCGAACGCTGCGCCTGATGAAAATGGGCATCGGCCAGTCGCGGCTGCTCACCGGCGACTTCCGTCCCGGGCTGATGCACGCGGTGATCTTCGTCGGCTTCATGACGCTGCTGGTCCGGAAGCTGCATCTCATCGTGATCGGCTACTGGCCCGAGGCGGTGATTCCCGGCGCGTTCGGTGCGGGCTACACCGCCTGGAAGGACTTCGTCGAACTGGCCGTGCTGATCGCGGTCGGCTTCGGCTTCTGGCGCCGCTTCGTGCACCGTCCGCGCCGGCTCGAGCCCAACCGCGAGGCGGTGCTGGTGCTCGGCCTGATCGCGCTGATCATGGTCACCGACTTCGCGTTCGACGCGTTCCGGTTCGCCAAGCTCGCACCGACCAGCGCCGGCATCGCGCATGAGGAAGCCTGGGCATGGATCGGCGGCCCTCTCGCAGACGTCGTGCGCGGACTCTCGCCGGGCGTCGTCGACATCGGCTATCACCTCTTCTACTGGGTGCAGATGCTGACGGTGTTCACCTTCCTGGCGATCCTGCCGATCGGCGAACACTTCCACATCGTCACCGCGCTGCCGGTCGTGTTCTTCGGACGCGACGCGCCGCTGAACCGCGTGCCCGGTGTCGACCTCGCGCCGCTCGCCGAGGACGACGTCGATCCCGACCAGCTCGCGATCGGAGCGAAGACCGCGCTCGACCTCACATGGAAGGAAGGCCTCGACGCCTTCACCTGCACCGAGTGCGGCCGCTGCAAGGACGCCTGCCCGACCTTCCTCACCGGCAAGCCGCTGTCGCTGAAGTGGGTCAACGACGCGGTGAAGCATCACCTCGTCGACCAGCGGGAGACCATCAAGGCGGGCGCGCGCGACAAGCTGCCGGCGCTCATCAGCGGGCCGATCAGCGAAGAGACGCTGTGGTCGTGCACCACCTGCGGCTACTGCGAGGTCGCGTGCCCGATCGGCATCGAGCACCTGTCGAAATTCTTCCGCCTGCGGCAGCGGCAGGTGATGATGGAAGGCGAGTTCCCGTCCGAGTTGAACAAGTTGTTCCAGGCGTACGAGTCGGCCGGCAATCCGTGGGGCCTCGACGCCGGATCGCGCGGCGACTGGGCGAAGTCGCTCGGCGTGCCCATCGTGTCGACACCGGACGAGGTGGCCGGGCTCGACTACCTGTACTACGTCGGTTCGGCGTCGTCGTTCGACCCGCGCGGGCAGAAGATCGCGCGCGCGTTCGTCAAGGTCGCCCAGGCCGCTGGAGTCAGGATCGGCGTCCTCGGCAAGGGTGAAGGCTCGACCGGCGAGTGCGTGCGCCGGCTCGGCAACGAGGTGGTCTTCCAGGGACTGGCGGGCGCGCTGGTCGACAAGCTGAACGGCATCGGCGCGAAGCGCATCGTCACCACCGATCCGCACGCGTTCAACGCGCTGAAGAACGAACTCGGCGAGTTCGGCGGGCACTACGACGTCGTGCACCACACGCAGGCGATCGATGCCTGGATCACGTCGGGGCGGCTGAAGGTGAAGCCGACGCACGAGCGCGTGATCTATCACGAGCCGTGCTACCTCGGGCGCCACAACGAGGTGTACGAGGCCCCGCGCCGCATCCTGTACGCGGTGTCGAAGGACGGCCCGCTCGAGTTCGAACTGGCGCGCGACAAGGCCATGTGCTGCGGCGCCGGCGGCGGCCGCATGTGGCTGGAGGAAACGACCGGCACGCGCATCAACGTGCTGCGCGCCGAGCAGGCGATGGAGAAGTCGCCTTCGACGGTGGCGACCGCGTGCCCCTACTGCGCGGTGATGGTCGGCGACGGCCTCGCGCAGGTCAACGACAAGGTCCCCGCGCGCGACATCGCCGAGCTCGTCGCGGACGCGCTCTGATTCGCTTTCGGCTACGACGCTGACGGGCGGCGCGGCGTCAGCCGTGCGCGCGCACGCGCTGCCGCTGCTCGCCCAGCCCCGCGACGCCGAGCGTGACGACGTCGCCCGGCTTCAGGTACCGCGGCGGCTTGCGTCCCATCCCGACGCCCGGCGGCGTTCCGGTCGCGATGACGTCGCCCGGCAGCAGCGTCATGAAGTGGCTGACGTAGCTGACGAGGTGCGCCACGCCGAAGATCATCGTGCGCGTGCTGCCGCGCTGCATCGGCTCGCCGTTCACATCCAGCCAGAGGTCGAGCGCCTGCGGATCAGGCACCTCGTCGCGCGTGACGAGCCACGGTCCGATCGGGCCGAACGTGTCGCAGCCCTTGCCGCGGTCCCACTGCCCTCCGCGCTCGAGCTGGAAGTTGCGCTCCGACACGTCGTTGACGACGCAGTAGCCGGCCACGTGATCGAGCGCCTTCGCCTCCGGCACGTACTGCGCCTTCGTGCCGATCACGACGCCGAGCTCGACCTCCCAGTCGGTCTTGGTCGAGCCGCGCGGGATGACCAGGTCGTCGCCCGGGCCCGTGATGCACGTCGTCGCCTTCAGGAACACGATCGGCTCGGACGGCGCGGCCAGGCCCGCTTCGGCGGCGTGGTCGGCGTAGTTCAATCCGATCGCCACCAGCTTGCTGATGCCGAGGAACGGCACGCCGAGCCGCGGGGTGCCGCGCACCAGCGGCAGCGACGCCGGGTCGAGCTTCCTCAACCGCGCCAGCGCCGCGTCCGACAGGTGTTCGCTGGTGATGTGCTCGATCACGCCCGACAGGTCGCGCAGCCGTCCGTGGGCGTCGAGCATGCCGGGCCTCTCGCGTCCGGCCGGTCCGTACCGCAGCAGCTTCATCGCCTCTCCTCGTTGCCTCGTTCGATCCCGGGTCGGGTCTCGATCAGGTCTCGGGCGTCACGTCGAGCGCCACGAGGAACCGCGCGACCATGTTGTAGGCGGCGGTCGACGCCACCAGCTCCACCAGCTCGGTCGGCGACAGCCGGCGCTTCAGCTCGTCGAACAGCGCGTCCGGAACCTGCACGTGGCGCGTGCTCGCGATCGCGAAGCGGATCACGGCGCGCTGCAGGTCGTCGTACAGCGGGCTCGCCGCGGCGGCGTCCGGATCGTCGAGGATCGCCAGTTGCGCGTCGGTGGCGCCGGCCTTCTTCAGCTCGGGGGCGTGGTGGTGATACTCGTACTGCGCGCCGGTGAGCCGCGCGACGACGCAGATCGCCAGTTCGCGCAGGAACGGCGCGAGCGAGATTTCCTGCCGCAGCGCGCGCAGGTAACCGTTCCAGCCGCGCGCGAGCGGCTCGCTCCACAGCAGCATGCGGTCAAGGTTGATCAGCGTGCCGCCACGGCGCGCCTCGATCGACTTCACCAGTTCCTCGTTGCGCGGCGCCGCCTCGGGCGTCCAGGGTTCGATGCGCATGTCTTCGGGTTCCTCTCGTGTTCACAACGTCATGCAGGCGGCGTTGAGGATACCGACCGAGACCGCGACGGCCCCGAGGAACACGCCGCTGGCGACCTGCCCGTCGCGCATGCGCCGCACGAGCGAGGACAGCATCAGCCGCAGGCCCACGAGGACGAGCAACTGCGCCAGCAGCGCTACGCTGCCCCAGGCGAGCATGTCGAGCAGCGCCTCGCTGCGGATCACCGCGCTCGCCAGGGGCAGCGCGAAGCCGACGAACGCGCCTGTCATGCCGGCCGCGGCAGCGACATTGCCCTCGGCAATCAGCCGCATGTCGCGCCGCGCGGCGAGCGCGACGTAGGCGGCCAGGCCGAGCGCAAGCAGCATCAGGATGATGCCGAAGCAGGCGATGAAGTACGGCAGGTCCGCGAGGGATTCGGTTACGGTGCTCGGCATGGTCGCGCCCTTTGGAGTCGATGGAGCCGGGCGGAGCCCGTCAGGCGCGCCGTCGCGCGCCGTGCGTTCCCTGGCCGTTCCGATCGACCGGCCCTGGCGCGGCGAGTCCAGCGAGCCCGCGCTGCCGGACCGATCTTCCGCACCCACGGCGTCGCGGCGCGCGGACTCGCGGGCATTCTGCGGATACGCCGGTCCCCGGAACACGACCATGCCACCCGAATAGCCGGAGCTCTGCACGCGGTCGCAGTTGCCGGGCCGGCCCCAGTCGGCCGCGCAGTCCTCGAGCGTCGCGTAGTGATCGCGCACCAGCGGCCCGGGTTCTTCGCTGCAACCGGAGAGGCCCGCGGCGATCAACGCCAGGCCCACGAGACAGGTGACGCGGCTTCGACTCATCGATCCCTTCGCGCGCGGGCCGACGGGGTCAGGTGTTCGACACCTTGATGGTCGGCATCTTCAGCGACATGTCCTTCGCCTTCTCGGCGATCCGCACCGCCACCTTGCGCGCGATGTCCTTGAAGGTCGCGGTGATCGCGCTGTCGGGCTCCGCAATCACGGTGGGCCGGCCCGCGTCCGCCTGCTCGCGGATCCGGATGTCGAGCGGCAGGCTGCCGAGGTGCTCGACGCCGTACTGCTCCGCCATCTTCGCGCCGCCTTCCGCGCCGAAGATGTGCTCCGCGTGGCCGCAGTTCGAGCAGATGTGGACCGCCATGTTCTCGACGATGCCGAGGATCGGGATGCCGACCTTCTCGAACATCTTCAGCCCCTTCCTGGCGTCGATCAGCGCGATGTCCTGCGGCGTGGTCACGATGACCGCGCCGGTCACCGGCACTTGCTGCGCGAGCGTGAGCTGGATGTCGCCGGTGCCCGGCGGCAGGTCGACGACGAGGTAGTCGAGGTCCTTCCAGTTGGTCTGCGCCAGCAGTTGCTGCAGCGCCTGCGTGACCATCGGGCCGCGCCAGACCATCGGCTGGTCGGCGTCGATCAGCAGGCCGATCGAGCTCATCTGCAGACCGTGGTTCTCCATCGGCTCCAGCGTCCGGCCGTCGGTGGACTCCGGCTTGCCGGAGATGCCGAGCATCGTCGGCTGGCTGGGGCCATAGATGTCGGCGTCGAGCACGCCGACCCGCGCGCCTTCGGCGGACAGCGCCAGCGCCAGGTTGGCCGCCACCGTGCTCTTGCCGACGCCGCCCTTGCCCGAGGCGACAGCGATGATGTTCTTGACGTTCGGCAGCACCTTCAGGCCGCGCTGCACGGTGTGCGCGACGATCTTCATCGTCACGTTGGCGCTGATGTTGGCCGCGCCGGCGGCCTTCAGCGCGTCGATCACGGCGCGGCGGATGCCGTCGATCTGGCTGGCGGCCGGGTAGCCGAGCTCGACGTCGACGCTGACGTCGCCGCCCTCGACCCGCACGTTGCGCGCCGAGCGCGTGCTGACGAGGTCCTTGCCGGTGTTGGGATCGATGACGCGCTTCAGCGCTTCAGTCGCTTGTTCGACGGTGATGGACATGAGTGACTGCCTGCGGCGATGCCGCGGTTCGGAGTCTTGGATCGGGAACGCGCCAGTCTAATGGAGCGAACCCCGGTTGATAGAATGCCCCTCTCCGGATCGACCCCATGCGCCGACTGTTCGTCACGACTGCCCTGCCGTACGCCAACGGCCCGTTCCACATCGGCCACATCATGGAGTACATCCAGGCCGACATCTGGGTGCGCCACCAGCGCATGCGCGGCCACGAGGTGCACTTCGTCGGCGCCGACGACGCGCACGGCGCGGCGATCATGGTCGCCGCCGACAAGGCCGGCAAGACGCCGCAGGAGTTCGTCGCCGCGATCGCCGCGGGACGCCAGCCGTACCTCGACGGCTTCCTGATCCGCTTCGACCACTGGCACTCGACCGACTCGCCGGAGAACACCGCGCTGTCGCAGGACATCTATCGCAAGCTGCGGGCCGCCGGGCTGACGTACACGAAGCCGGTCGAGCAGTTCTTCGACACGGTCAAGGGCATGTTCCTGCCCGACCGATACATCAAGGGCACGTGCCCGAAGTGCGGCGCGAAGGACCAGAACGGCGACGCCTGCGAGGTCTGCAGTTCCGTGTATTCGCCGACCGACCTGAAGAGCCCGTACTCGGTGCTGTCCGGCGCCGCGCCCGAACTGCGCACCTCGGATCACTACTTCTTCAGGCTGTCCGACCCGCGCTGCGTCGAGTTCCTGCGCAGCTGGACGCAGGACGGAAGGCTGCAGCAGGAAGTCGCCAACAAGGCGCGCGAGTGGCTCGGCAGCGACGGCGACAAGGCGCTCGGAGACTGGGACATCTCGCGCGACGCGCCCTACTTCGGCATTCCGATCCCGGATGCCCCGGGCAAGTACTTCTATGTCTGGCTCGACGCGCCGATCGGCTACCTGGCCAGCTTCAAGGCGTACTGCGCGAAGAGCGGCATCGACTTCGAGGCCTTCCTGCAGGACCCGGGCACCGAGCAGGTCCACTTCATCGGCAAGGACATCATCTACTTCCACACGCTGTTCTGGCCGGCGATGCTGAAGTTCGCCGGCGCGCCGTACAAGGTGCCGGACAACGTGCACGTGCACGGCTTCATCACCGTCAGCGGCGAGAAGATGAGCAAGAGCCGCGGCACCGGCATCGACCCGCTGAAGTACCTCGAGCTCGGCATGAACGCCGAGTGGCTGCGCTACTACATCGCCGCCAAGCTGAACGCGCGCGTCGAGGACATCGAGTTCAACCCGGACGACTTCCTGCAGCGGGTCAACAGCGACCTCGTCGGCAAGTACGTCAACATCGCCAGCCGCGCGGCGAGCTTCATCGCGAAGCACTTCGACGGCGAGCTGAGATACGCGGGCGACGGTTCGCTGGCGGGCTCGGCCAGGGCGGCGGCCGATCAGGTGGCCGAACTGATCGAGGCGCGCGAATACGGCAAGGCGATCCGCGAGGTGATGACGATCGCCGATCGCATCAACCAGGACTTCGACGCGGCGCAGCCGTGGCTGCTGGCGAAGGACCCTGCGAAGCGCGACCAGTTGCAGGACGTCTGCTCGCGCGCGCTGCACGGGTTCAAGCTGCTGTCGGTGTGCCTGGCCCCGGTGCTGCCCCGCACCGCGAGCCGCGTGGCGCGCGAACTGTTCGGACTCGACCGTGACTTCACGTGGGGCGACGCGGAAGGGCTGCCGCAGAAGATCGGTCCGTATGCGCACCTGATGACGCGCGTCGAGAACAAGCAGCTCGACGCGCTGTTCGAACCGCCGGCGGCGCCGGTCGCCGAAGCACCGGTGCCGGGCGGCGCGGCGATCGGCGAAACCATCACGATCGACGACTTCGCGAAGATCGACCTGCGCGTCGCCAGGATCGTCGATGCCAGCCACGTCGAAGGCAGCGACAAGCTGCTGAAGCTGACGCTCGACGCCGGCGAGGGCCGGCACCGCACGGTGTTCTCGGGAATCAAGTCGGCCTACGACCCGAAGGACCTGGTCGGCCGGCTCACCGTGCTGGTCGCGAACCTGGCTCCGCGGAAGATGAAGTTCGGGATCAGCGAGGGCATGGTGCTGGCCGCGAGCCACGCGGATGAGAAGAAGAACCCGGGCCTCTATGTCCTCGACCCGGATAACGGCGCCCAGCCCGGCATGCGCGTGAAGTAGCGCGGGATCGCCGCCGGCAAGGCAGCGGGCCGCCGATCGCGGATCGTCGGAACCGTGACCGGCGTTGCTCCGTACCGCGTCAGTACTTGGCCTTGATCTTCTCGAGCTGTTCCTTGGTCACGCCCGGGACTTCCTTGCGCGCGCTCCACCGGTTCGTGTTCCACGCGCCCTCGCCCAGCCACGCCTTGATGGTTGCGAGGTTCTTCGCGCGTTCCTCGTCGTTCGCACCGAGGTACGCATGCATGTTGCCGGGCTTGCCGCCGGACGCCTTGCCGTCATCGAGCCGCCGCATCATCGCGCCGGTGGCGGGCCAGACCACGTACGACATGAAGTGCGGATAGGTGTCCATGCGCGGCCCGACCTTGGCGCGCTTCTCGTCACCCATTGCCATCCAGTCGTTGTACTCGGGAGCGTTCGCTCCGTGGCACGCGCCGCACTTTGCAGCGACGATGGGGCCCACGTCCTTGCTCCACGTGACGTCCTGCGCGCCGGCCGCGGTCGCGAAACACGCGATTGCAGCAGCGATAGCCAGCCTGGTTCCGAGCATTGTCTGTCTCCCTTTCGTTGGATCGGTCCCGCCTACCCTAGTCGCTGCAAGGCCCTGACCGTTGACTGCGATCAACCCGGCCGGTCGATCCGGCGGGGGTCGCGATGCTCGAAGTGTATTTGATTAACATGCAATGCGCATAGAATGCGACTGCCATGACGACCCGGACCGAAAGCAAGACCGCGCGCCTGACCCTGCTGCTCGACCCGCGCAAGAAGGCGCTGTTCGAGGAAATCTGCGCCGCGCAGGACCTCACGCCCTCGCAGGTCGTGCGGCAGCTGATCCGCGAGTACGTCATCGAGCACGCCGGCAACCGCCCGCTGCCGACATGGCTGCTCACGGCCTCGGGCGCGAAGGTCCGCGCCGGGCGCGGCCGCCGGGCGCCCTGAGGCCACGGCCGTCGCGCCGCGACCGCCCGGCATGCTGAACGCGCTCCGATTGCGCCTCGCGCAGCTGCCACTGGCGCCGTTCCGCCCGTACCTGCTGCGCTCTCTCAGGACCTACGACCGCGCGCACTTCACCCGCGACGTCTCGGCGGGGCTGACCGTGGGCGTCGTGGCGCTCCCGCTGGCCATGGCCTTCGGCATCGCCAGCGGCGTCAAGCCCGAGCAGGGCATCTTCACGGCGATCATCGCCGGCTTCCTCATTTCCGCGCTCGGCGGCTCGCGCGTGCAGATCGGCGGGCCGGCCGGCGCCTTCATCGTCGTGATCTACGCGATCATCGAGAAGTACGGCCTTGCCAACCTCCTGATCGCCACGACGTGCGCGGGGGTGCTGCTGTTCGCGATGGGGCTCGCGCGCCTGGGCAACCTCGTGCGCTTCGTTCCGGTCTCGATCGTCATCGGATTCACCAACGGCATCGCGGTGCTGATCGGGCTGTCCCAGGTGAAAGACTTCCTCGGCCTCGGCATCGACCGCATGCCCGCCGACTTCTTCCACCAGGTGCAGGTGATCGCGACGTCGCTGCACACTGTCAACCCGCACGCCGTCGCGATCGCCGTGACATCGCTCGCGCTGATCGTGCTGTGGCCGAAGTCCTACCAGATGAGCACGACGGTGCGCTGGCGCCGATGGGTCGCGCACCTGCCGGGAACGATCGTCGCGCTGGCGCTGGCGACCATCGCGGTCGCCGCGTTCGAGCTTCCGGTCGAGACGGTTGGCAGCAGGTTCGGCGGAATTCCGCAGGGACTGCCGTCGTTCGAACTGCCCGCGTTCTCGTGGGAGCTCGCCAAGCAGCTGGTGGCGCCGACGATCACGATCGCGCTGCTCGGCGCCATCGAGTCGCTGCTGTGCGCGCGCGTCGCGGACAACATCATCGAGGACCGCCACGACCCCAACCAGGAACTGATGGCGCAGGGCATCGCGAACTTCGTGGCCCCGTTCTTCGGCGGCATACCCGCGACGGGAACGGTCGCTCGGACCGTGACCAACGTCAAGAGCGGGGCGGCCAGCCCGATCGCCGGCATCGTGCACGCGTTGACACTGCTGGTCGTCGTGCTGGTCGCAGCCCCGCTCGCCGCCGGCATCCCGCTCGCCGCGCTCGCGGCGATCCTGGTGTTCGTCGCATGGAACATGGGCGAGTGGCGAGAGTTCGCGCGGCTGCGCCACTTCGCGGTCACCTACCGCATCATCCTGCTCGCGACGTTCTTCCTGACCGTCGTGTTCGACCTGACCGTCGCGATCGAGGTTGGCCTCGTGCTGTCGAGCCTGTTCTTCATTTACCGGATCTCGCAGTTGACTCGCGTCGAGCCCGTGGCGCCAGCGGCGCTCGCGCAGGCGCTGCCCGACGGCGTCGAGGCCTACCGCATCTTCGGTTCGCTGTTCTTCGCGGCCGTGTCGAAGCTTGAAGCGCTGATGGAGCCCGGCCGCTCCGGGCAGGCGACAGCTCCGCGCGTGCTGGTCCTCGACCTCGTGCAGCTGATTTCGCTCGACACCACGGGCCTGGAGACCCTGGACGCGTTGCGCCGGCAACTCGCGCGCACCGGCGGGGCGCTCGTCCTCGCGGGGCCCAACGAACAGCCTCTGTCGCTGATGACGCGCTCCGGATTCCTCGACCGCGTCGGCCGCGACAACGTCGTGGCCACCTTGCCGCAAGCCGTCGCGCGGGCGCGCGCGGTCGCGGCTGCGGCTGCGGCGAGCCGCGCGCCGGCCTGATCAGGCGCCCTGGCGGCGCGGGTCCTCCTCGACGGCGGTGCTGACGACGCGCCCCGCTGAGTCGAACATCACCACGAACATCCGCGTGTCCATGCCATCCTGGAACCGCCACTCCCACGCGGTCAGCTTCTTCAGTGGATAACGCTGGACACGACCGGGCGGCCCGAGCAGCGCGGCGACCTCGTCGCCCGACATGCCCGGGCCGACCCGCCCGAAGTTCTCGCGCGTCAGCAGGTTCTCGCGGCCCTGGTAGCGCCCGTCGGCCCCGATGCGCAGCAGCAGCGTGTGCGCGCCCTCCGGCCCGAGCGGATAAATGAGCCCCTTGCCGGCGGGCAGCGTGCGAACCGCCGCCGGCGGCCCGAACAGCCGCGTCACGTCCTGTTCGGTCGACTCGCCGACCTTCAACCGCGCCAGCCGCACGTCTTCGTACGCCTGCCCGCTCGGGTCGCACGCCGCGACCGAGAACAACGCGGCCACCGCCGCCACCACCCGTCCGAGCCATCCCATCGCCGGTCCCGCCTCTGTCGTCACGTAAAATCACCGCCAAGCTTACAGAGGCACCGCATCCCATGGCCGCCGCCTACGAATCCGAGATCACGAAGTTCCTGCGCCAACTGAAGGAAGGCAATCCCGCCCTCGACCGCGGACAGCGCGAAGGCCGCGCGATCTGGTGGGACAAGGACGTGGACCGCGACCTGTACCGGCGCTTCAACGAGTCGACGCTTCCGCAGCCCGCGTACGTCTACCAGCCCAAGGCGAAGTAGTGGGACTGGCCGGTATTGCGCCGCTGCCGGGTGTCGAACCCGTCCTCACCCCGGACGCGGCCGCCGCGCTGGAAGCACCCGTGTCCGACAGCACGCCGGACATCATCGACGGCGTGGCCCTCGCCAGGCTGTATGGCGAGCCGCTGTTCAAGCTGCCGGAGGACCTCTACATCCCGCCCGACGCGCTCGAGGTGTTCCTGGAGGCGTTCGAGGGACCGCTGGACCTGCTGCTCTACCTGATCCGCAAGCAGCACTTCAACGTCCTCGACATCCCGATGGCGCCGCTGACGGTCCAGTACCTGGCGTACATCGACCAGATCCGCGCCAAGAACCTGGAACTCGCCGCCGAGTACCTGCTGATGGCGGCGCTGCTCATCGAGATCAAGTCGCGCATGCTGCTGCCGGTGCGCAAGGCCGACACCGGCGAGGAGGTCGAGGACCCGCGCGCCGAGCTCGTGCGGCGCCTGCTCGAGTACGAGCAGATGAAGCTCGCCGCGCTGCGCATCGACGAGCTGCCGCGCGCGGGCCGCGACTTCGTGCGCGCCATCGTCGTCATCGAGCAGTCGATCGAGAAGCGCTTCCCGGACGTCGACGTGGTCGACCTGCACGAAGCCTGGATCGACGTGCTGAAGCGCGCAAAGCTGCACGCGCATCACCACATCTCGCGCGAGGAGCTCTCGGTGCGCGAGCACATGAGCCTCATCCTGAAGCGGCTGCAGGGCAGCAAGTTCGTCGAGTTCTCCGATCTGTTCGACCACGCGCGCGGCATCGCCGTGGCGGTGGTGCACTTCCTCGCGCTGCTGGAACTGGCGCGCGAATCGCTGATCGACATCACCCAGGCGGCGCCCTACGCGCCGATCTACGTCCGGCTGGCCTACACGCCGGCCTGAGGAGCCTTCATGAAACAGATCCAGGCGCTGGCCTTCGCGGGCCTGCTTTGCATGCTCGGCACGACCGAGGCCCAGTTGAAGCCGCCCGGGCCCGGCGTGACGCCGCTGCCTCCTGCTCCCGCCGAGGCGAAGAAGACGGAGGCGCAGGCGTCCAAGGAACTCGCCGCCCGTGGCGCCGCCGAGAAGTGGCTCGCCCTCCTCGACGCGGGCGACTACGGCGCGGCATGGGACCAGACCGCGAAGGCGTTCCGCGAGAAGGTGAAGCGCGAGCAGTGGGTCGAGAGCCTGCCGAAGTCGCGCGGCGCGCTCGGCGCCGTGAAGTCGAGAACCGTCGAGGTGTCCTCGTTCAAGCCGTCACTGCCCGGCATGCCCGAGGGCGACTACGTGACGGTGCGCTTCTCGAGCAACTTCGAAAAGAAGAGCGACGCGCAGGAACTGGTCACGCTCGTCTACGAAGGCGGCGCGTGGCGCCCGCTGGGGTACGGCGTCTAGCGCTGCGCACATGGTCACGACCGAAGAAGCGCTGCTCCTCGCGGGGCTGTTCTTCGCGGCGGCCATCCTCTACTCGTCGGTAGGACACGGCGGGGCGTCGGGCTACCTGGCTGCGATGGGCCTCGTCGGCGTCGCGCCGGCGATCATGCGACCGACGGCGCTGGTGATGAACATCGCCGTCGCGTCGATCTCGCTCGCCAAGTTCACGCGCGCCAACGGTTTCCGCTGGCGCCTGTTCCTGCCGTTCGCGGTCACGTCGGTCCCGATGGCCTTCATCGGCGGTCGCATCCACCTGCCGGTGGCGTGGTTCGGCATGCTCATCGGCGCCGTGCTGCTCTACTCCGCCGTGCGGCTCTTCACCGAGACGATGACCTCGAAGGTCCAGGCGCGCGAGGTCTCCGGTCCGCCCCCCGTTCCGCTCGCGCTCGTGGTCGGCGCGGGCATCGGTCTGTTGTCCGGTCTCACCGGCGTCGGCGGCGGAATCTTCCTCAGCCCGCTGCTCGTGCTGGCGGGATGGGCGACCGTGCGTGACAGCGCCGCGCCGACCGCCGCGTTCATCCTGATCAACTCGATCGCCGGCCTGCTCGGGCTGCTCACGCGCCAGCCGACGCTGCCGGACCCGCTTCCGTACTGGGTGCTAGCCGTGATCGCCGGCGGCCTGATCGGTGCCAGCTTCGGCGCGCGCCGCCTCGACAACCGCGCGATGCGCCGCGCGCTGGCGGCCGTGCTGCTGATCGCGGGCGGCAAGATGCTGGTCTGACCAGCGATCGCGTACACCCGAGGCGCTCATTCCGCGGTGAAGAACCCCTTCATCTTGTCCACGAACCCCTTGGTCTGCGGCGAATGCTTGTTGCCGCCTTCCTTGACGCTGGATTCGAACTCGCGCAGCAGCTTCTTCTGCTTCTCGTTCAGGCGAACGGGTGTCTCGACGACGATGTGGCAGTACAGGTCGCCCGGATACGACGCGCGCACGCCCTTGATGCCCTTGCCGCGCAGGCGGAACGTCTTGCCCGCCTGCGTGCCTTCGGGCACCGCGATGCTCGCCTTGCCGTTGAGCGTCGGCACCTCGATCTCGCCGCCGAGGGCGGCGGTCGAGAATCCGATCGGCACCTCGCAGTGCAGGTCCTCGCCCTCGCGCTGGAAGACCTCGTGCCGGGTCAGGTGGATCTCGACGTAGAGGTCGCCCGGCGGTCCGCCGTTCATTCCCGGTTCGCCCTTGCCGGACAGGCGGATGCGCTGGCCTTCGTCGATGCCGGGGGGGATGTTCACCTCGAGCACCTTGTTCTTCTTCACGCGCCCCGCGCCGCGGCAGGTGTCGCACGGATCCGCGATCACCTGCCCCGATCCGCGGCACGTCGGGCAAGTCTGCTGGATCGAGAAGAAGCCCTGCGACATCCGCACGTTGCCGGAGCCCGCGCAGGTGCCGCAGCGGCTCGCGCTCGTGCCCGGTTTGGCGCCGGAACCACTGCAGGCATCGCACGTGTCCCAGCTCGGCACGCGGATCTCGGTGGCGAAACCGTTCGCCGCCTGCTCGAGCGTGATCTCCATGCTGTAGCGCAGGTCGGCGCCGCGATACACGCCGCTGCGCCCGCCGCGGGCCGCGCCGAAGATGTCGCCGAAGATGTCGCCGAACGCGTCCGCGAAACCGCCGAAGCCCTCGGGCCCGGCGCCGCCGCGGCCCATGCTGTTCGGGTCGACGCCCGCGTGCCCGAAGCGATCGTACGCGGCGCGCTTGCTGGAGTCCGAGAGAACCTCGTAGGCCTCCTTGGCTTCCTTGAACTTGTCTTCGGAGTCCTTCGACTTGTCACCCTGGTTGCGGTCAGGGTGATGCTTCATGGCGAGCTTGCGGTACGCCTTCTTGATGTCGTCCTCGGAGGCGTCCTTCGCCACGCCGAGCACTTCGTAGTAGTCCCGTTTCGCCATGTTCCTTCCATTCCCCTGACGCGGAAACGCCGAGGCGGGTGACGCGTTCCGCGTCGTCCCGGTCTCGGCGTGTCAAACGCGCGCCTTAAAATGCGCGAGATTATCCGCGTTTGACTTCCTTGTAGTCGGCGTCGACCACGTCGTCGTTCTTCGCGTCCGCGCCGCCGCCCGCCGCCGCCGCGCCGGGACCGGGCTGCGCGCCGCCCTGCTCGGCCCCCGCGCCCGCCTGCGCGTACATCTTCTCGCCGAGCTTCTGCGAGACCGTCATCAGCGTGGCGGTCTTCGCCTCGAGCGCGTCCTTGTCATCAGCCTTCAGCGCTTCCTCGACATCCTTGACCGCGGCCTCGATCTTCTCCTTCTCACCGGCGTCGATCTTGTCGCCGTGCTCGGCCAGGGCCTTGCGGATCTGGTGCACCGACGCGTCGGCCGAGTTGCGGGCCTGCGCCAGTTCGAAACGCTTGTGGTCCTCGGCCTTGTTGGCCTCGGCGTCCTTGACCATGCGCTGGATCTCGCCTTCGGTGAGGCCCGAGTTCGCCTTGATCGTGATCTTGTTTTCCTTGCCGGTGGCCTTGTCCTTCGCACCGACGT
>CAYGXL010000039.1:0-7900 GCA_964353935.1 uncultured Burkholderiaceae bacterium
GTACAAGCCGATGGCGATCGACGCGAGGAGGTAGAGGACGACGAAGGCGATCAGCGTCATGTCAGCTCCGCCCGGTCGGCGGCACGCGGAAATTGGCGCGAATTATGAAGCAACGACCGGCGTTTTCGCGACGCCGGCCGCCGTGCTCCGGCGCTGCCACGCCAACCACCGCTCGCGCCGGGCGAACTCCGGAAGCGACTGCTCCGCGGGCGGCTCAGCGCCCGACGCGCTTCAGCCAGCGCTCGTTCGGTGTCCAGTGCTCGCGCTGACCGCTCAGGCCGCGCATCAGCAGCGCGCGATCGTCTTCGGGTTCGAACGGGGCCCGGACGGCCTGGATGCCCGCCAGGCCAGACGACGGCGGGGCGGGCAGCACGAGGTTCCCGGCCCAGCTCTCGCCGGGCCGCATCTGGATCGGCGGCGGCAGGTTCAGCACCTCCGAGAGCGGAACCCACGGCGCGAGCGCGCCGACGACGAGCTGCGCGCGCGGTCTCACGCGGGCATCGCCGATGCGCCCGCGCTGGCCCCAGCGCACGATCAGCGACGCGCTGGTGGTCGCATCGGTGATCTTGTCGGTGATCGCGACGTCCCGGCGCCAGCGCGCCGCGGGGTCGGGGCTGTTCCGGAACATCATGAATTCCTCGAACAGCATCGCGAGGTCTTCACGGATCGTCGCGTAGTTGTACTCGTCGTTCGCGCCGTCCGGCGCGAAGAACGACGCGACCTGGAGCGGCGTGTACAACTTCTGGTCGGCCGTGGGAGTCGCGCCGAAGAACTTGACCTGCGCCAGCGCAGACATTTCTGCGGATTGAAGCGGGGAAGTCCTGCTCAGGACCGCCGACGGCAGCCTCGCGGAGGTGAACAGAGGCTCGATGAATCCCCACGCGGTCAGGCTCGGGTTGTCGTTCAGGCGCGACCGCTCGCTCGGCGGCAGGAAGTCCGACGCGTGCGCGAGCTCGTGGTACAGCAGCCAGCCTGCTTCGGCGAGCAGGTAGCTCTGCGTGCGGGCGATGCGCGAGGTCGGCGGGAAGTTCACGAAGATGCTCAGGTTGTTCTGCGTGTACCGCCACACGCCCGAGTAGTTGAGCTCGCGGTCGAAGTCGGAGCGGAAGTCCGGCGTTTCGTCGATGACGTCGCGCTGTTCGGCCGTCAGCCAGAAGTTGTCGGCATCCAGGTAGATCGCCCCGGTCAGCGCGTAGTAGAAGCTCGGGCGCACGTGCGCGCCGATCACGATGGCGGTGACGCCGTTGAACAGTCTCTTGATGTCGTCGTTCGCCTGGGTGGTCAGGAACTGCTCGAACACCTCCCCCATCCAGTCGTGGGAAACCACCACGCGGTCCATGATCTGGCTGACGGTCGGGACTGCCCCCCCGGTGGTCTGGTGCAGGAAGGGCATCCTCGACAGCGGACACAGGTTCGCGCCGGCGCCCCGGTACTGCAGGTTCGCTTCGTACGTGCACGAGACCAGGGCCGCGGCGAAGGGACCGCTTGCGCGGTACGGATAGGTGCGCGAGACGTGCGTGTCGCTGAAGACATACGGGCCGGTGTTCGACGGGTCGGCGGGCGCCTGCTCGAAGTTCTCGATCAGCACGCGCACGTCGTCGCTGTCGATCCCGCCGCCGACGAGTTGCCGGGTGGCGCGGAGCACGATGAGGGTGTCGACGCTCACGGCCGGGGCGGTGAACAGCACGCGGTTCGGATCGCCGGCATCCAGCGCGACCGCAGGCCCCGCGACCTGGGTCCAGGTGATCGTTCCGCCGGCCGCCGCCGTCGGCCACGCACGTACCGACGCCTTGCCGCCTTCGCGAACGGCCTGGTCCGCGCGCACGAGCACGCCGACCGGGGTGGCCGGCAGCTCCGCGTTGACCGTCACGGCCAGGGTCCGCGGCGTGCCGTTCGGATCGCGGAAGTCGACGCTGAACCCGTAGGCGCCGGCCAGCGTGGGCTCGAAGCTGATCGCCTGGGTCCGCGCGGAGATCAGCGCCAGGGTCGGACCCTGGGTCTGCCGCCATGCAACGCTGGTAAGCGGCCCGCAAAGCGATGCGACCGTGGCACCGCCGGCCTTGCCCACCGTCACCGTGGAGTCCGCGGAGACCTGGAACGACGCGGCCGAGCACGCGACCGGCGACGGAGGCGGAGCGCTGTCACCTCCGCCGCCACAGGCCGAGAGAAGTCCCGCGAACGCGAGTGCAACGATCGAATGGCGTTTCATCGTTCCTGTCCGAAGAGAGAGTGGAGCCTCAGAGGTGGGCCGGCAGCCCGCGTTCAAGGATATGAGCAACGACAGGGAGTGTCGAATCCTTCTTCGACAACGCGCAAGGCAGCAGTTCCTCAGGCGCGCCACACCGCCCATCCGGCGATGCCCACGACGATCAACAGCAGAACCGTGGCCACGGCATACCAGCGATTGGTCAGCCGCTGTTCACGCCGCAGCGCCCGGACTTCTTCGATCAGGCGATCGGCATCCCGGTGGCGCGTGAGCGCGCCGTGCACCAGCCGCGGGAGCTGGGGCAGCAGGAACGTCCACTGCATCGCTTCGCGCCTGATGCGGGCTTCCATGCCGCTCCATCCGACCTGCTGCTCCATCCAGCGCTCGAGGAAGGGCTTGGCCGTCTTCCACAGGTCGAGGTCGGGATCGAGCTGGCGCCCGAGGCCCTCGACGTTCAGCAGCGTCTTCTGCAGCAGCACGAGCTGCGGCTGGACCCCGATGTTGAAGCGCCGCGACGCCTGGAACAGCCGCAGCAGCACGAGGCCGAGCGAGATGTCCTTCAGCGGCTTGTCGAACACGGGCTCGAGCACCGCGCGCACGGCGTTCTCCAGCTCGTCGACGCGCGTTCCTTCGGGAACCCAGCCGGACTCGACGTGCAGTTCCGCGACGCGCTTGTAGTCGCGGCGGAAGAACGCCAGGAAGTTCTGCGCGAGGTAGTTCTTGTCGTTCTCGGTCAGCGTGCCGACGATGCCGTAGTCGAGCCCGATGTACTTGTTGAACTGGTCGCCGTTCACGCCGACGAGGATGTTGCCCGGGTGCATGTCGGCGTGGAAGAACGCATGGTCGAACACCTGCGTGAAGAAGAGCGTCACGCCGTCGCGCGACAGCTTCTTGATGTCGATGCCCGCTTCCTTCAGGCGCTCGATCTGGCTGATCGGGATGCCGTGCATCCGCTCCATCACCAGCACGTTGTCGGCGCAGTAGTCGAAGTACATCTCCGGCACGATGAGCAGCGGCGAGCCCGCGAAGTTGCGCCGCAGCTGGGAGGCGTTGGCCGCCTCGCGCATCATGTCGAGCTCGTCGTGCAGGTACTTGTCGAACTCGGCGACGACGTCGCGCGGGCGCAGCCGCTTGCCGTCGCGCCACAGCCGTTCGACCAGCAGCGCGCCGGTCTCGAGCAGCGCGAGGTCCTTGTCGATGGCGCCCAGCATGTCGGGCCGCAGCACCTTGACCGCGACCTCCTTGCCGGCGTGGGGTCCGTCCCTGAGAACGGCGAAGTGCACCTGCGCGATCGACGCCGACGCGACCGGCTCGCGCTCGAAGTCCGTGAAGACGTCGGCGAGCGGCCGCCCCAGCCCGCGCTCGATCTCGCGAATCGCCACGTCGGACGGGAACGGAGGGACGCGGTCCTGCAGCTTCGCGAGTTCCTCCGCGACGTCGGCCGGCAGCAGGTCGCGACGGGTCGACAGGACCTGGCCGAACTTGACGAAGATGGGACCGAGATCCTCCAGCGCGCGCCGCAGGCGCACGGCGCGCGACTCGCGCGGACCGCGACCGGTCGTCCAGGCGACGACGCGCACGAGCGCCGGGCTGCGCAGGCTCGCGACGGCGATTTCGTCGAGGCGGTAACGCCAGACGACGGCGAGGATGCGTAGCAGCCGGAAAACGCGCATGGCCGGCGATCGTAGGTTCGGCTGACGCGACGCTCAGGCGGCGCGCGCGGCGAGGTCGATGCGCTTCTCGAGGCGCGCCACGTCGTCGCGCAGGCGCGTGACATCCTCCGCGAACGCGGCGACCTCGCCGCGCCCGACCACCATCGGATTCTCGGTGACGATGTAGTTGGCGGTGTTGTGGAGCATCCGCTCGGCCAGTTCGCGCCAGTGGGAGGCGCTGAGGCGGACCAGGCCGACGATGCGCATTGCCGCAGCGTCTCCGACGAATCGAGACAACTCTTCCTCCGGCTCCGGCCGCAGGTTCTGGAGCACGAACGACAGCGCCTGCGCGAACTCCGCGTCGCCCTGCAGTCGAATGTCCTTCGTGGCGGCCTGAGGATCGAGCAGCGCAAAAGGCAGCGACGACAGCGCAAGCCCGATCGTGACGGCGGGAGCGCCGTCCTCGTTCGCGATCAGCGTGCCGTCCTCCGCCACGGCCCACTGCAACGAGAAGGGCGGGGCCTCGAAGCGCACGACACGCGCGGCAAACGGCGCCAGTTTCTCGCGCGCCCACGCTTCGCGCCCCAGCATGCGGTTCAGCACGGCCACCGCCGCCTGGTTGAGCAATCGGTCGATCATGCGCGAAGTGTAGAGGGCAAAAAGAAGGGGCGCCGCGGCGCCCCTCGATGCGCGCAAGCGCCCGGCGTCAGGCGAGTTGCTGGATCCCGGCGAGCAACCAGCCGCCGCCGCTCACGGGCTTCGACAGGTTCCACACCTCGGATACCCGCTCGATCTCGCCATCGACGCGCAGCGTGCCGTCGAACTTGACGCTGGCGATGTGCTCGTCGGCGGTCGACTCGATGCCGAGCAGGTCGGCGTCCATCGACACGACCTCGGTCTTCGACTGGCCGGCCCGCGCGCGCAACTCGTGTGTCAGCGCGATGAACATCTCGTTGGTGGTGAACTCGGACAGCGCGTCCAGGTTGCCGGTGTCCCACGCCTGCTGCAGTTCCACGTAGTGGCTCTTTGCCGCGTCCAGGAACGACTGCGTGTCGAAACCGGCCGGCACGCCCCACGGCGCCCCGGAGGCGGCACTGCCGCCGCGCGTGAACTGGTCCATCGCCGAACCGGGGAGGGCGGCAGCGACGGGCGCCGCAGTGCGCTGCACCGGCGCGGGAGCCGGGGCAGGCGTTGTCTCATAGCCGACGTTGGAGTAGGTGCCCGGTCCGCGCTGGGCGCCGGCGCCGCCATAGGCCGGCTGCTGGGCCGGGCGCATGCGGCGCATCACGAAGCCGATGACCATCATCAGCGCCAGGCCGACCAGCAGGACGGTCAGGAACATCGTCAGCGCTTCGCCGAAGCCCAGCCAGGACGCCAGCGCCGCGATGCCGAGACCGGCCGCGAGGCCCATCAGCGCGCCCCGCATCGGACTGCGCGCCGCGGCCGCGGCCGGTGCCGCGCCGGGGCGGGCCGCGGAGGCGGCGGGCTGCTGCGCGGGCGCCGCCTGCGATGCCCCTTGCTGCGGCGTCTGCGCCGGCGGCGTCGCCTGCTTCTGCTGCACGGCCGGCGACTGCTTGCCAATGGTGCGGCCACCGCCAAGGCGGCGCTGCGCCTCGGCATCGAAAGTGAAGCTCGCGGCGACGACGCCGATCAACAGGCCAGCCAGTAACTTCTTCATCGAACCTCCGAAATCAGTACTTCGTGCCGACGTGGAGGGCGCACACGCCCGCCGTCAGGTTGAACCATTGGACGCGATCGAAGCCGGCTCGTTCCATCAATTTCGCCAGCTCTTCCTGCGGCGGATGCATGCGGATGGACTCCGCGAGGTAACGATAGCTGTCGCTGTCGCCCGCAATCTTCTTGCCCAGCCACGGCAGCACGCTGAACGAGTATGCATCGTAGAGCGGCGCGAGCGGTTGCCAAATGCGGGAAAACTCCAGCACGAGCAGCCGCCCGCCGGGCTTGAGAACACGCTGCATCTCCGCCAGCGCCGCGTCCTTGTGCGTCATGTTGCGCAGCCCGAAGGCGACCGACACGAGATCGAAGTGGCCCGAAGGGAACGGCAGCCTTTCGGCGTCGCACTGGGCCAGGGGCAGGCGCAACCCACTGTCGAACAGGCGGTCGCGGCCGACCGCGAGCATCGCGCCGTTGATGTCGGTGAGCCAGACTTCGCCGGTCGCGCCGGCACGTTGCGCGAAGGCCCTGGCGAGGTCTCCGGTGCCGCCCGCGATGTCGAGCACCTTCATGCCCGGCCGCACGTTCGCCTGGCGCACGGTGAACGCTTTCCACACGCGGTGCAGGCCGACCGACATGACGTCGTTCATCACGTCGTACTTCGACGCGACGGAATCGAAAACCCCGGCGACGCGCTGAGCCTTCTCGGACTCGTCCACCTGGGCGAACCCGAAGTGAGTCGCCGAGTCGCGCTGCTTGTCGTTCATGCCGAAAGGATACGCGGGCCGGATCGGACGCCCGCGATCAGTGGTGGCCGCAGCTGGCCCCGCCGCCGGGCGTGAACGCGGCGTTCTCCGGCGCGCCCGGCTCGCGGCTCGCGCCCGCGGCGTCGAGCGCGGCCAGGTACTCGGCCCACATCCGCTCGTGGTTCACTCCGAGTTCGTACAGGTAATCCCACGAGTAGATGCCGCTCGTGTGACCGTCGGAGAACTCGGGCTGCACCGCGTAGTGGCCCACCGGCTGCAGCGCCGTGATGGCCACGTCCTTCTTGCCCACCTGCAGCGTCTCCTGACCCGGACCATGGCCGCGCACCTCGGCGGACGGGGAGTACACGCGCAGGAACTCGAAGGACAATCGAAACTGCTGCCCGTCCTCGTACTCGATCTCGAGCACCCGCGAGGCCGCGTGCAGCGTGATGTGGGTCGGCGTGATGGGCACGGTTGGCAGCGTTGTCGGAAGAGGTCCGGGCGGAGCGGCTGGCTCCGCGGCGAATGGCGCGCCCGGCGGGACTCGAACCCACGACCCCTGGCTTCGGAGGCCAGTACTCTATCCATCTGAGCTACGGGCGCTTGTCGACCGCAAGCGGTCGAAGCGAGGCCGAATGGTAGCCGTTTCTCGCTCGCCCGTCCCCGCGCCCTCCCTCGAAACGCGAATGAAATCAAGGGCTCGGGCCAGTCGCGACATTGCTGCAAGCTATACTCGAACGCTTCGCAGAACCGGCTTTTCTCTGGTGCTGCCCAACTGCTCAACCCCTATAGAACCTAGCGCACCGCTGCACAGGCCAGGAGTCACGCATGTCCGACCAGCACACCGCCCTGATCAAGACCCCGCGTCAGTTGATCACCGTCGTCATCCTCGCGTTCGTCGTGCCGGTGATCGTGATTGTCCTGCTGGTGAGCTTCGTCGTTGGAAACAAGACCGGCGGAGCCGGATCCGACGCGATGACGCCGGAGGCCGTCTCCGATCGGCTGCGGCCCGTCGGCACGGTGGCCCTGCAGCAGGCCGGGGGCGCTCGGGCGTTGCAAGGCGGCGAAGCCGTCTACAAGGCCGCGTGCGCTGCGTGCCACGCCGCCGGCGCGGCCGGTGCGCCGAAAGCCGGTGATGCCAGCGCCTGGAGCGCGCGCCTCAAGCAGGGCTTCGACACGCTCGTGAAGCACTCCGTCGAGGGCTTCAAGGGAATGCCCGCCAAGGGCGGCAACCCGGATCTCGACCCGATCGAGGTCGCCCGCGCCGTCGCGTTCATGGGCAACCAGTCGGGCGGCAGGTTCACCGAGCCGGCGGCGCCCGCCGCCGCCAAGGTCGCTTCGGCCGGCAGCGCGGGACTGTCCGGCGAGCAGGTCGTCAAGCAGGTCTGCCGCGGGTGCCACGAAACGGGCAAGGGCGGCGCACCCAGGATCGGCGACCGCGCGGCCTGGGCCAAGCGCGTGGCCAACGGCATCAACGCGGTCACCGACTCGGCGATCCACGGCCACGCCGGCATGCCGGCGCGCGGCGGCATGGCGAGCATCACCGATCCCGAGATGAAGGCCGCGGTGCTTTACATGTTCAATGCCGGCGGCGGCGTCGTGAGCGCATCCGCTGCGCCGGC
>CAYGXL010000039.1:8000-16910 GCA_964353935.1 uncultured Burkholderiaceae bacterium
GCCAAGGTGTACGCGGCGGGTTGCAACGCCTGCCACGTCGCCGGCGTAGCCGGTGCGCCGAAGTTCGGCGACAAGGCCGCGTGGGCACCGCGTGCCCAGCTGGGGGTCGCCGCGCTGACCGCATCCGTGGTCAAGGGCAAGGGCGCGATGCCGGCGATGGGTGGACAGATGAATGCGAGCGAGGCCGAACTGCGCGCCGCGGTCGAGTACATGCTCACGGCCGCCAGGTAGCCGGGACGGCTCGACGAAAACGGGCGCTGCGGCGCCCGTTTTCGCTTGCGCAGGCCGTCACGGAATGCGGTGAACGCCGCCTCCGGCGCCGTCACTCCGCGTTCGCTCGTCCGCGCGTCAGATTTCCTGCGGATCGACCTCGATCTGCCAGCGGATCCGGCTGCGCTTTGCCCGCAGCCCTTCGAGCCAGGCGCGCAGGAACGCCTGCAAGGGCCCGCGACGATCGGCCTCGACGAGCAACTGCGCGCGCTCGGCACCCGCCAGCTTCTGCATCGCCATCGGCACGGGGTCGAACACGCGCACGTCGTCGCTCGAGGGCGCCTCGGCGCGCGCCTCGCGCAGGAAGCCGAGCGCGCCGTCCATCGTCCGCGCCTCGGCGGTCAGCAACGCCTGGTGCGTGAACGGCGGCATGTTCGCGCCCCGCCGCTCGGCCAGCTGTCCGTCCGCGAAGGCGGCGTAGTCGTGCCGCGCCAGCGCCGCGAACAATGGATGCCCCGGGAAGCGCGTCTGCAGCAGGACCCGGCTCGCGTGGCCACCGCGCCCGGCGCGCCCGGCCACCTGCACGAGCGTGGAGAACAGCCGCTCGGGCGCCCGGAAGTCGTGCGACGCCAGTTGCCCGTCCGGATTCAGCACGACCACGAGCGCGACACGCTGGAAGTCGTGGCCCTTGGCGATCATCTGCGTCCCGACGAGCACGTCGACGTCGCCCGCGTGCACCGCGTCGAAGGCCTGTTCGGCCGAGTGGCGTCGTCGTGTGGAGTCGCGGTCGATCCGCATCACGCGCGCGGAGGGAAGGAGCTCGTGCAGCAGCTCTTCGATTCGCTGCGTGCCGTGCCCCATGCCGTGCAGCCCCTGGTTGCCGCAGGTCGGGCAGGCGCGCGGCACGCGTTCGGTGAAACCACAGTGATGGCAGCGCAGCGAGCGGTCGGTCTTGTGGAACACCGTGAAGGTCGAGCATTGCGGGCAGCGCGACAGCCACCCGCACGCATCGCAGGCAACGACCGGCGCGTAGCCGCGCCGGTTCAGGAAGACGAGCGACTGGGCACCGGCGTCGTGCGCAGCCTTCAGCGCGGTCGCCGCCGGCGCGGCGATGCCGGTGCCTGCCTTGCCCTCGGGGGAACGCAGGTCGACGAGCTCGATCGCGGGCGGCTCGGCGTCTTCGTCGACGGCACGCTGCGTCAGCCGCAGCAGCGCGTAGCGCCCCGCCTGCGCGGCCGCCCAGGTCTCGAGCGACGGTGTCGCGGACCCGAGCACGACCGGCACGCCGAGCATCTGCGCGCGCTTGATCGCGAGATCGCGCGCGGAATAGCGAACGCCTTCGCCCGCCTTGTACGACGGGTCGTGCTCTTCGTCGACGACGATCAGCCCGAGCGCCGGCATCGACGCGAACACGGCGAGCCGGGTGCCGACGACGATCTTCGCGCGTCCCTCGTGTGCTGCCAGCCACGCGGCCGACCGCTCGCCATCCGGCAGCCCGCTGTGGAGCACCACCACGCCGGCGGCGCCGAAGCGCGCCCGCAGCAGCGACTCCAGCTGCGGTGTGAGGTTGATCTCCGGCACCAGCATCAGGACCTGGGCGCGCTCGTCCTTTCGCAGGCGATCCTCGATCGCCCGGAGGTACACCTCCGTCTTGCCGCTGCCGGTGATGCCGAACAGCAGGTGGACCCCAAACCCCCGCGCGGCGACCAGCGCCTCGACGGCGGCCAGTTGCTGGGCCGTGGGACGGTGCAGCGACGCCGCGTTCGACCCGCGTGCGATTTCGCGCTTGCGCAGCCTGGCCAGCGCCTGCGCAAAGCGAGGTCCCGGCACGCTTCTCAGCACCGGCGGCAGCGCCGGCAGCGCAACCTCGCCCCATGGATGCTGGTAGTAGTCAGACGCGAACTGCGTGAATTCGAGCCAGTGGCGATCGAGCGGCGCCACCTGGTCGACGACGAAGCCGACATCCTTCAGGCGAGCCGGCTCGATGTCGGTCCGGCCAGCGGTTTCGACGATCAACCCCATCCGGGATCGCCGCCCGACGGGGACGACGCACACCTGCCCGGCCGATGCGTCGAAACTCGCCAGTCGATAGTCAAGGGGCTGCGGCAGCGGCACATCGATGACGACGCGGGCAAACCGGGAAGCGAGAGGCGTCGCCATGGTCACGTAAGACGTGAGGGAGTGGGGCTAAGTCCCTGATCCGAAAGGAGCACAAATTGGGGCGAACGACACTGTGGATAACTTTGTGGAAAAGACTTGCCCGCCGGCCGAAAACCCGCATGGAACTTGGACCGCTACGGGGAACGTCAGAATCGACCGCAAAGTCGTGCCCCATGAAAACAAGCACTTAGCTGGATGACGGCCTCGAACTGCAGCGAACTTCCTGGTTGCAGATGCGCGACATGGCAGGAACCGACTTTGTGAATAAGTCAAGTCCCCTGCCATTCGCGGGTTCGGCGTGGAGTGACTACTCACGCCCTCAAAGTACGGCTATGGGCATGCACCGCATCGACCAGAATTGCGACGCTCTCTGGAGGCGTGAACTGGGAGATTCCATGACCGAGGTTAAAGACGTGGCCCGCCCATGTTCCATCCGCATTCTGCGGGCGGCCGAACGAGTCGATCACGCGTGCGGCCTGCGCACGAATCGCATCCGCCGGAGCGAACAGCGCCATGGGGTCGAGGTTGCCCTGGAGCGCGCAGCGGTCGCCGATTCGTGCCCGGGCCTTGCCGAGGTTGACCGTCCAGTCCAGGCCAACGGCATCGCAGCCCGTGTCGGCGATCTCCTCGAGCCACAGGCCGCCGCCCTTCGTGAAGACGATCGAAGGAACGCGCTGGCCGTCCTGCTCGCGCTTCAGCTGGCGGACGACGTCGCGCAAGTAGGCCAGCGAGAACTCCTGGTACGCGCCGTCGGCGAGGGCGCCACCCCAGGTATCGAAGACCATCACGGCCTGCGCGCCGGCCTCGATCTGCGCGTTCAGGTAGTCCGCCACGGCCCTGGCGTTCACGCGGAGGATGGCGTGCAGCAGGTCGGGACGCCCGTACATCATCGACTTGATCAGCCGGAAGTCATCGGAACCGCCGCCCTCGACCATGTAGCACGCGAGCGTGAACGGGCTGCCCGAGAAGCCGATCAGCGGCATGCGGCCAGCGAGCGCCTTGCGGATCTCACGCACGGCGTCCGTGACGTACCGCAGTTCGGCGTGTGGGTCGGGAGCCGCCAGGCGCGCGACATCGGCTTCGGTTCGCACCGGACGTTCGAACTTCGGACCTTCCCCTTCGGCGAAGTAGAGGCCGAGGCCCATTGCGTCCGGCACGGTGAGGATGTCGGAAAAGAGGATGGCCGCATCGAGCGGAAATCGATCGACGGGCTGCATCGTGACTTCCGTAGCGAACGCGGGGGACTTGGCGAGGCCAAGAAAGCTGCCCGCGCGCTTGCGCGTGGCGTTGTACTCCGCCATGTAGCGCCCGGCTTGACGCATCAACCACACCGGGGTGTACTCGGTCGGTTGCCGAAGCAGCGCGCGCAGCAGCGTGTCGTTCTGGAGTTTCACGAGGGGCAGTCGAGTGGACGTGGCGAAGGGCAGCGATTTTCGCACGGTGGCGCTGCCGGCCTGGATCGAACCTTGCGTTGATGGCGTCGTCATTGCGCTGCACGTGCAACCGGGCGCGCGTCGCACGGCAATCGTCGGGCCGCACGGCGACCGGTTGAAGGTCGCAGTCTCGTCCCCGCCTGCGGACGGCCGGGCGAACACCGCACTGCTGGAATTCCTGGCCGAGCGACTCGCGATTCCGAAGTCCTGCCTTCGGCTTCTCTCGGGCGCCAGTTCGCGCGAAAAGCGGGTGGCCATAGACGTGGCGGCCCCGGCGTCGGCCGTCGTCGCCGCGCTCTCGCCGGCGAGCACGCAATAAAAAAGCAGGCCCGAGGGCCTGCTTTCGCAGAGAGAAGACTGCGTCCGAATTACTTCTTCGGCGCTTCTTCTTTCTTCGCCGGAGCGGCGGCGGGCTTGGCTTCTTCTTTCTTCGCCGGGGCGGCAGCGGCCGGGGCGGCTTTCTTCTCTTCCGCCTTGGCGGCCGGCTTGGCTTCTTCCTTCTTCGCCGGAGCGGCGGCGGCCGGCTTGGCTTCTTCTTTCTTCGCCGGAGCGGCGGCAGGGGCTTGGGCGAACGCGACGCCGGCGAAGGCGGTGGCGATCAGGGCAGCGATCAGCTTCTTCATGGTTTTGTGTATTCCTGGAACGTAGTTTTGGGTTGGTTTCGAGCCCGCCCAGACCGAAACCTCCCGTGTCCCTGCAGACTCAGATCAGCTAACGGAGCGGGCGGTCAGGAGGTTGACACAGGCGCGTGGGCAAGCCCCTCGAGGCACATCGGCCCGGATCGGCGGGTGCCTCGCGGGGGGCACCCAGGGGCCTCCAGCTACTCCTGCGGCAGGGTCAGCGTCCTGAGCCGCCACTTGCTGTCATTGGTGAACAGCCAGGTTTCGGAGTAAGTGACCGCTCCCGTCTTGACGATTGCTGGTGGCGGGGCTGGCAACGGGGACGCAGTCTTCAGCGAGGCCAGCACCACGTTGTCCAACCTGGCGATGCCCGGCGAACGGACGATTTTCGAACGCATCACCTTGCCGCTTCGGTCGACCGTGACATCCACCACGATCACGCCCTGCAGCAAGTGGTGCGGTCGGCCTTCGAACAGCTGCGGCGCGTTCGCCGAGTGGATGCGCTCGGCCGCCTGTCGCTTCCATTGCTCGAGGGCCGGGTCGCGAGAAGCGAGGCGCGGTCCGGAGCCCGTCGAGGGCCCGAACGTGGCCGGCGGCGCCGACGGAGCCGCGGCAGGAGCCGGCGCTGATGCGGCTGGCGCTGGGGCCACCGCCGGGGACGGAGGCGCGGAACCGCACCCCGCTGCAACGACGATCACGGAGGAAACAGCCGCGATCAGAAAGTGTTGACGCTTCAGCATCGTTCAGTACCTCGCATCCAACCCGACGGCCCACGACCGTCCAGGGGCCGGCTCGAAGAACCGGCTGTTGCCCTCATTGACGATGACCGAGCCTACAAAGCGCTTGTCGAGGACGTTGTCGACGCGGAAGAAGGCGCGGAGATTCCAATGGCCCACGGCCAGCGCCTGCTGGACCGACAGGTTCACCACCCCCCATCCCGCCGCGAAGTCCGTGTTCCGGTCATCGACTGGCAGGCTCGACTGTGCCCGCCACTCCGCCCCGAAGTCGAGGCCGCGAGTTCGGTAATCGGCGCGGATGAATAAAGTTTCGGCCGGAACGCCCGGGAGCCGATTCCCGGCCGGGACGGGCGCCGAGGGCCGCGTGCAAGGCACCGCCTGGCACACCGCGAACGGCTCGGAGTACGTCGCGCGAATGGTGGCGAGCGCGGCCTGCAGCGACAGGCTCGACGTGGGCCGCCAATGGAGGCTCGCCTCGGCGCCGTAGCGCTCCGTCGCTGCCGCGTTGCCGAACGAGGAACGGCCGCCCACGTTGGCCAGGACGACGAGGTCATCCTCGGTGCGCACACCGAAGACGGCCACGGTCGCGCTGAGCGATGTCGAAGGCAGCAGCTTCACTCCCGCCTCGACGTTGTTGCTGCGGGCCGGCTTCAACGACGCGTTCAGTCCAGCGCTGCCGTCGGGCCGGTAGGCGAGTTCGTTCAGCGTCGGCGTTTCGAACCCGCGGCCATAGGACGCGTACCAGCTCGTCGACGGTGCCGGCCGATAGACGACGCCGACGACCGGGTTGATGCTGCTCATGGAGACTCTGCCCGAATCGTCGCCGTTCGCGAGATAGCGGTCGTCGCTGCGGAACTCGACCCGCGAGGCGCGCGCCCCGGCGGTGAGCTTCCACCGCGCCGCGACGTCGGCCTCGAGCTGAAGATAGGTGTCGCTCGACGTCACCGTGTTGCGCTCATCGCGCCGCAGCCGCCCCATCACGCCGAGCGCGCTGCCGACGAAGTTCTCGAAGCCGCGCCGGTCCTCGTCCAGGCGCTCCACGCTGACGCCGGCCGTCAGCGTCGCGCGGTCGAAAAACCTCTGGACCCGCGCGTCGATCCCATCGAAACGCCGGTCGAAGTCGATCACGCCTCCTGGGTGGGAGCTGCTCGCCTGCGCCGCGACCGGGATCGCCTGGTACTGCGTCACCTCGCGACTGCCGAGCCAGGCCACCACGATCGAGCGCCAGCCCTCTCCGAGGTCGCTGGTCAGCTCACCTCCGAGCTGTGACTGCCTGGCCGACTTGCGCGTGTTGAACTGGAGCGCCTGCGGCGCGGCCTGCCGCGGATCTTCCCCGGCCTGTGCGCGTGTGAGCCCGAGCGGGTCCAACGCGTCGGGCATGCCGAGGCTGTTCACCGACACGCGAAGCTGCCCGAGCGGGGTCTGTGCGGCCGCGCGCAGGTTGACCACATCGCGCGTCGCCTGGCTGTGCTCCCGGTAGCCCTCTGTCGAGAAGCGGCTGCCGTCGAGCGAAGCGGATGCCACGCTGCTGCCACCCGAGAGGCTCAGGCCCGCTCGCCACGTGCCGTAACCGCCAGCCGCGGCCGTGACCTCCGCGGTCGGTTCCGACGGGCCGACGCGCGTGGTCATCGCGATCACGCCGCCCGACGAGTTGCCGTACAGCGCCGAGAAGGGGCCACGCAGCACTTCGATCCGGTCGACCGCGTCCAGGGGAAAGTTCGACACCTGGCCCTGCCCGTCCGGTTGCGAAGCGGGAATGCCGTCGAGATAGAGCCGCACGCCGCGCACTCCGAACGTGGAGCGCGCGCCGAAGCCGCGAATCGAGATCTGCAGGTCCTGCGCGTAGTTCTGGCGGTTCAGCGCGACGACACCGGGCACGCGAGCGAGGGACTCCGAAAGGTTCACCCGCCACTGGGCGTCGCGCACTTCGCTGCGTTCGATGACGCCGACGGAAGCGGGAACGTCGAGCGCGGCGCGCTCCGTGCGCGTGGCCGTGACGACCGTGGTCTCGAGGGTGGTCGACGGCGACTGTGCCAGCGCCGCGGAAGGCGCCAGCGCCAACGGCGCGACAGCGCGTGCAAGTACGACGCGCAGCGTCGTCGAGCGTGGCAGCGACCGGCCCGCAGCCGGCGCTCCGCGCGACGCCCACCAACGGCCCCGGCCCATCACGCTGGTCTCGTCGCCAATCGGACGTCGGGTCGAACAGGACTCAGCGAACGACGAGCACCGGGCGGCGCGTGTGGGTCAGGACCCGCTGCGTCTCGCTGCCCAGGACGACCCCCTCGACACCGCGCCGGCCGTGCGAGGCCATCACGATCAGCCCGCAGTGATGCTTGACGGCCGCGGCCACGATGGCCCGATGCGGCAGGTCGTCCTCGAGCAACGACGTATGGCAGGGCACCCCGGCCTCGCTTGCAGCACGCTCGACGCGCGCCAGGCGGTCGCTCGCCTCCGCGCCCATGCGCGCCCGGTAGTCGTCGGACGCGACGCCGCTCGACTCGCCGATGCCGGCATACGGATACGGCGGGACCGCCGTGAACGCGATCAACTGCGCTCCAAGGGCTCGCGCGAGCTCGACAGCGGTGGACACCGCCTTGTCGGACAGTTCCGAACCGTCCGTCGCCACGAGGATCTTGCCGTTGAACATGGGACCTCCACTCGCACCGCGTCCACAGTAGAAGCGGCGCGAAAGAAAAAAGGGCAGCGTCCGCTGCCCTCTGGGCTAAGGCAAACGCACCGCCTACCTGCCGCGCAACTTGCGAATGGCGGCGAGCTGCGCTGCGATCGACGACATTTCGGCCTCGACCTTCGCGATCTCCAGGTCGCTGCTGGCGTTGCGGCGCGCTTCCTCCGCTTCCTTCAGCGCTTCGCGCGCCTTGGCCTCGTCGAGATCCTTGCCGCGAATGGCGGTGTCGGCCAGCACGGTCACGACGTGCGGCTGCACCTCGAGGATGCCGCCGGCGACGAACACCTGCTCCTCGGCGGCCTGGTCCGCCACCTTGATGCGGACGACGCCGGGGCGGATGCGCGTGATCAGCGGCGCGTGGCGCGGATAGATGCCGAGCTCGCCGGCTTCACCCGGCAGCACGACGAACTCCGCCAGGCCCGAGAAGATCGACTCTTCCGCGCTGACGACGTCGACTTGGATGGTGGTGGCCATCTGACTCCCCATGCGAGACGCTGCTACTGCAGCGTCTTCGCTTTCTCGAACGCCTCGTCGATCGTGCCGACCATGTAGAAGGCCTGCTCGGGCAGCGCGTCGCACTCGCCGTCGACGATCATCTTGAAGCCGCGGATCGTCTCCTTCAGCGGCACGTACTTGCCCGGCGAGCCGGTGAACACCTCGGCGACGTGGAAGGGTTGCGACAGGTAGCGCTGCAGCTTGCGCGCGCGCGCGACCGCCAGCTTGTCCTCGGGCGACAGTTCGTCCATGCCGAGAATCGCGATGATGTCGCGCAGCTCCTTGTAGCGCTGCAGCGTCGACTGCACCCGGCGCGTCGTCGTGTAGTGCTCCTCGCCGACCACGTTCGGGTCGATCTGGCGCGACGTCGAGTCGAGCGGGTCGACCGACGGATAGATGCCGAGCGAGGCGATTTCGCGGCTCAGCACGACGGTGGCGTCGAGGTGGCCGAAGGTGGTTGCAGGCGATGGGTCGGTCAGGTCGTCGGCGGGAACGTACACGGCCTGGATCGACGTGATCGAGCCGGTCTTGGTCGACGTGATGCGCTCCTGCAGGCGGCCCATCTCCTC
>CAYGXL010000040.1:0-16278 GCA_964353935.1 uncultured Burkholderiaceae bacterium
CTACGACAGCAAGAAGTCGGGCGCGATCACCGTGTCGCACCTGCGCTTCGGGCCGGAGCCGATCGAGTCGACGTACCTGATCGGGAAGGCGGACTTCGTCGCCTGCCACCAGTTCGAGTTCATGGAAAAACTCGACGTGCTCGAGCTCGCCCGTCCCGGCGCGACCTTCCTGCTGAACAGCCCGTACGGCCCGGACGAGGTGTGGAGCAAGCTGCCGCGCGAGGCGCAGCAGACGATCGTCGACCGCAAGCTGCGCTTCTTCGTGGTCGATGCGCTGGCGGTCGCCAAGACGGCGGGCCTCGCCGGCCGCATCAACACGGTCACGCAGGCGTGCTTCTTCGCCATCTCCGGGATCCTGCCGCGCGACGAGGCGATCGACAAGATCAAGGAGTCGATCCGCAAGACCTACGGCAAGCGCGGCGAGACCGTGCTGGCGCGCAACTTCGCCGCGGTCGACCACTCGCTGGCCGCGATGGCCGAGGTCAAGGTCCCGAACCGGGCCGACTCGACGTGGACGCGCCGGCCGATCGTCCCGAAGGCGGCGCCCGACTTCGTGCAGCGCGTGACGGCGATGATGCTGGACGGCAAGGGCGACCTGCTGCCGGTGTCGGCGATGCCGGTCGACGGCACGTTCCCGACCGGCACAACGCAGTGGGAGAAGCGCAGCATCGCGCTGGAAATCCCGATCTGGGACGAGACGATCTGCACGCAGTGCGCGATCTGCCCGCTGGTGTGCCCGCACGCCGCGATCCGCATGACGGTGTTCTCGCCCGAGGAGATGAAGCGCGCGCCGTCGACGTTCAAGGCGGTGCCGTGGACCCGCAAGGACAGCCTCGAGGGCATGATGTACAGCCTCCAGGTGGCGCCGGAAGACTGCACCGGCTGCGGCGCCTGCGTCGACGTCTGCCCGACGCGCAGCAAGCAGGTGGTCAAGCACAAGGCGGTCAACATGGCGCCGAAGCTCGAGCACCTCGAGGCCGAGCGCGCCAACTACGAGTTCTTCCTCAGCCTGAAGGAAGTGCGCCCGTCGTTCGACACCATCGACGGCCTGCGCGGCTCGCAGCTGCGCCAGCCGCTGTTCGAGTACTCGGGCGCGTGCTCGGGCTGCGGCGAGACGCCGTACCTGAAACTCCTGTCGCAGCTCTACGGCGACCACCTGGTGATCGCCAACGCGACCGGCTGCTCGTCGATCTACGGCGGCAACCTGCCGACGACGCCGTACTCGAAGAACGCCGACGGGCAGGGACCGACCTGGGCCAACAGCCTGTTCGAGGACAACGCCGAGTTCGGCCTCGGCATGCGGCTCGCGCTCGACGCGCAGCAGAGCCTGGCGCGGATGCTGGTCGCGCAGCTGCGCGACCGGATCGGCCCGGAGCTGGCGGACGCAATGCTCGGCGCGCCGCAGGACAACGATGAGCAGATCAAGGCGCAGCGCGCGCGCGTCAGGCAGTTGAAGGCCATGCTGCCGAAGATCGGCACGCCCGAGGCGGCCCGCCTGCTCGCGGTGGCCGACAGCCTCGTGATCCGAAGTGTCTGGATCGTCGGCGGCGACGGCTGGGCCTACGACATCGGCTACGGCGGGCTCGACCATGTGCTCGCGTCCGGCCGCAACGTCAACATCCTGGTGCTCGACACCGAGGTCTACAGCAACACCGGCGGCCAGGCGTCGAAGTCGACGCAGCGCGGCGCGGTGGCGAAGTTCGCGGCCGCCGGCAAGTCGATCGGCAAGAAGGACCTCGGCATGATCGCGATGGCGTACGGCAACGTGTACGTCGCGCAGGTCGCGATGGGCGCGAACCCCGTGCAGACGGTGCGCACCTTCCAGGAGGCGGAGGCGTGGAACGGACCGTCGCTGATCATCGCGTACAGCCACTGCATCGCGCACGGCATCGACATGACGACCGGGTTCAGCCATCAGCGCGACGCGGTGAAGAGCGGCTACCTGACGCTCTACCACTACGACCCGCGGCTCGGCATGGGCGGCGCCGACCAGCCGCTCAAGCTCGACTCGCGCAAGCCGACGATTCCGCTCGAGCAGTTCACGATGAAGGAGGGCCGCTTCGCGATGCTCGCGCAGGCCGATCCGGCGCGCGCCAAGGCGCTGGGCCGCCAGGCGCAGGCGGAAGCGGAGGCGCGCTGGCAGTTCTACGAGCAGGTGGCCGGCGTGCATCGCGTGGTGGCGGAAGTCGAGGCCGCGGGCAAGGCGGCGTCTCCCGATGCCGGCGATGGTGAAGCTCCCAAGGCGCAGACCCAGGAGGCGCAATGAATCGCATCGACCTCAGCACCCGCTATCTCGGGCTGACGCTCAAGCACCCGATCGTCGCTTCGTCCTCGCCGCTGACGGCTTCGATCGACAGCCTGAAGCGGCTCGAGGACGCGGGCATCGCGGCCGTGGTCCTGCCTTCGCTGTTCGAGGAACAGATCGAACACGAGGAGATGGCGACCCACAACCTGATGCTGTACGGCTCGGAACTGTCGCCCGAGGCGAGCGGATTCTTCCCGGAGCAGCAGAACTACAGCACCGGCCCGGACCGCTACCTCAGCCTGATCGGCGACGCCAAGAAGGCACTGGGTGTGCCGGTGATCGCCAGCCTGAACGGCTACACGCCGGGCGGCTGGACCAGCATGGCGAAGAAGTTCGAGCAGGCCGGCGCCGACGCGATCGAGCTGAACGTCTACTTCCTCGCCACCAGCCTCGACGACAGCAGCGAGTCCGTCGAGACGCGTTACATCGACCTCGTGAAGTCGGTCGCCGGCCAGGTGAAGATCCCGGTGGCGGTGAAGGTGGCGCCGTTCTTCAGCGCGATGGCCAGCATGGCCAACCGGCTCGCCGGAGCCGGCGCGTCGGGGCTGGTGCTGTTCAACCGCTTCCTGCAGCCCGACATCGAACTCGACGATCTCCAGGTCGCGCCCAACCTCGTGCTGTCGACCTCCGACGAGGTGCGGCTCGCGCTGCGCTGGATCGCGATCCTGCGCGGCCGGGTCGCGACGAGCTTCGGCGCGACCGGCGGCGCGCACACGGCCGACGACGTCCTGAAACTGCTGCTGGCCGGCGCCGATTGCGTCATGATCGCAAGCAGCCTGCTGAAGAAGGGCCCGGCGCAGATCGGGGTGCTGGTGCGCGGCGTCGAGGCATGGCTGGCCGAGCGCGGCTACGATTCGGTCGAGCAGATGAAGGGTTCGCTGAGCCAGCAGGCGTGCCCGGATCCCGATGCATTCGAGCGCGCGAACTACATGAAGGCCCTCAAGTCCTACTCGAGCGAATTCGCGTAGAAGAGCGCATCGACCGACAACCTCTCGAAACCGTCCTCCAGGAGAACCTCATGGCACTGTTGATCGTCGACGACTGCACCGCGTGCGATGCGTGCAAGCCCGTCTGCCCGAACGAAGCGATCGCCGTCGGCGAACCGATCTACGTGATCGACCCCGCGAAGTGCACCGAGTGCGTCGGCGCGCACGACGATCCGCAGTGCGTCGACGTGTGCCCGGCCGATTGCATCATTCCCGATCCGAACCACAAGGAATCGCCGGAAGAACTGCGGGCGAAGTACGAGAAGCTGCACTGAAAGGCAGCAACGGGGAGGGCGTTGATGCGCGTCAAGCCATGCCTGCACGAGGGGCCTAGGGTTGCGCGCATCGCGTCCGGTACTGCGTAGAGGGAACGCAAAGGCCAGGCGAGTGGACGCGGTAGGGAGACATCAAGAAAGAAGGCCAGCGCGCCTTCACAAGAGCTCTAGAGGGCTTGATCTTCCGCTCGCCGGAGAGCCGGCGCCGCGCGTCGATGCGGCGCCGGCCGTCACGCGCGTGGCCGCGCTCGGCCTCGATACCCACGGTCTCAAACCCACGATGCTCGTCGGTCCGGGCGACCGCGTTGCGCTCGGCCAGCCGCTGTTCGAGGACAAGAAGAACCCGGGCGTCCGCACGACGTCTCCCGGCGCCGGTCGCGTGATCGAGCTGCACCGCGGCGAGCGGCGCGCGCTGATTTCCGTGGTGATCGAACTCGACGAGGCCTCGGACGACCGCGTCCGCTTCGCCGGCTTCACCGGAAAGCCGGCGGACGCGCTGAACGACGCCGAGGTGCGCGCGCTGCTGATCGAGGCCGGCCTGTGGGACTCGTTCCGCATGCGGCCGTTCGGACGCGTGCCGAAAGCCGATGCCCGGCCGCACGCCATCTTCGTCACCGCCACCGACACACGGCCGCACGCGCCGCCGCCGGCCCTGGTGATCGCCGAGCGGACCGACGACTTCCGTCGCGGCATGGCGGCGCTCACGAAGCTCACGGATGGCCCGGTGTTCCTGTGCCAGGCGTCCGGTGCTTCGTACGCTGTGCCGGCGGGAGTCGAGGTCGCCGAATTCGCCGGGCCCCATCCGAGCGGCAACGCCGGCTGGCACATTCACCGGCTGATGCCGGTGAGCCTCGACCGCGCCGTGTGGTCGATCGGCTACCAGGATGTCGCCGCGATCGGCCACCTCGTGGCGACCGGCGAACTCGACGTCTCCCGCGTGATCTCGATCGCCGGACCGGGCGCGGCGAACCCGCGGCTGCTGCGCACGCGTCGCGGCGCTTCGCTCGAGGACCTGACGCGCGACGAACTGAAGCCCGGCCCGCATCGGGTCATCTCGGGTTCCGTGCTCGACGGCCGCGCGATGACCGGTCCGGGCGACGCCTTCCTTGGCCGGCATCACCTCCAGATTGCGGCGCTCCCGGAGGCCGGCGAGCGCGAGATGTTCGGCTACATCGCGCCGGGCGCGGAGAAATTTTCGGTGACCAACACGGTGCTGGGCGCCTGGCGCGGGGCGCACCGTTTTGCGCTCAACACGTCGACCAACGGCTCGCCGCGCGCGATGTTTCCGATCGGCTCGTACGAGTGCGTGATGCCCTTCGACATCCTGCCGACGTTCCTGCTGCGGGCGCTGATCGTGAAGGACGACGTGCGCGCGACCGAACTCGGCGCGCTCGAACTCGACGAGGACGACATCGCGCTGTGCACCTACGTGTGCGCGGGCAAGTTCGACTACGGCCCGCTGCTGCGCGATGCGCTCGATCGCATCGAGAAGGAGAGCGCGTGATGCGCTGGGTCCGCGCACAGCTCGACCAGATCGCGCCGCACTTCGAGCACGGCGGCAAACTGCACAAGTGGCACCCGCTGTGGGAAGCCGTCGACACGTTCTTCTATTCGCCGGCATCGGTGACCAAGACGGCGGCGCACGTGCGCGACGCGATCGACCTGAAGCGGATCATGATGACCGTCGTGATCGCCGTGCTTCCGTGCGTGCTGATGGCGATGTTCAACACCGGCCTTCAGGCGAACCTGGCGATCGACCCCGCGAAGGCGGCGTCGCTCGAGGGCTGGCGGCACGACGTGATCCGCTGGCTCGGGTCGGGCTATTCGTCGCGCAGCGTGGTGGCGAACTTCGTCCACGGCGCGCTGTATTTCCTGCCGCTGTACATCGTGACGATGGTCGTCGGCCTGACCTGGGAGGTGATGTTCGCGATCGTCCGCAAGGTCGAGGTGAACGAGGGCTTCTTCGTCACCGGCATTTTGTTTCCGCTGATCCTTCCGCCCACCACGCCGCTGTGGCAGGCGGCGATCGGCATCAGCTTCGGGGTGGTGATCGCGAAGGAAGTCTTCGGCGGGACCGGGATGAACTTCATCAACCCGGCGCTGGCCGCGCGTGCGTTCCTGTTCTTCGCCTATCCGGCCGAGATCTCCGGCGACAAGGTGTGGACGGCGGTGCCGGCCGGTGCGGCCGTCGACGGTTTTTCGGGCGCCACCGTGCTGGGCCAGTTGCGCGTGATGACGCAGCCGTTCGAGACCGCGGACTTCTCGTGGTTCCGCGCGTTTTTCGGCTTCGAGCCGGGGTCGATGGGCGAAACCTCGGCGCTGGCGTGCCTGATCGGCGCGGTGATCATCGCGGTCACCAAGGTCGGCTCGTGGCGGATCATGGTCGGCGTCGCGCTCGGCACCATCGCGATGTCGCTCGTGTTCAACGCCATCGGTTCGCACACCAACCCGTGGTTCGCGGTGCCATTCTGGTGGCACATGGTGCTCGGCGGCTGGGCGTTCGGGATGGCCTTCATGGCCACCGATCCGGTGACGGCGCCCTTCGCCAACCAGGGCCGATGGGTCTACGGTTTCATGATCGGCGCGCTGATCGTGCTGGTACGGGTGGTGAATCCGGCCTATCCCGAGTCGACGATGCTCGTGATCCTCTTCATGAACGTGATGGCGCCGGTGATCGACTGGGGCTTCATCAAGGCCAACGTGAAGCGCAGGAGGCGCCGTGCCGCGGCTTGACTCCACGAAGTACACGGTGATCTTCGCGACGGTGGTGTGCGTTGTCTGCGCGCTGCTGGTCTCGGTGGCCGCGGTCAGCCTGCAGCCGCGCCAGGCGGCCAATGCCCGCCTGTACATGGAGAAGAACGTTCTGCTTGCGGCGGGCCTCGCGCAGCCCGGCGCCGACCTGTCCGAGCAGGAGGTGAAGGCGATCTTCGAGAAGCGCATCAGGAGCCGCCTCGTCGACTTCGAGACCGGTGAACTGGTGCCCGAGGGCAAGATCGACGCGCGCGACTACGACCAGCGCAAGGCGCGCAACGACCCCGGCGCCAGCCGCGTCGCGCCGGCGAACAACGCGGGCATCGGGCGGCTCCCGAACCACGGCATCGTCCATTTCGTCATGAAGGACGACAAGGTCGACCAGATCGTGATCGCGGTCGAGGGCCTCGGCATGTGGGGAACGATGTACGGATTCCTGTCGCTGGCGCCGGACGGCAACACGGTCCGCGGGCTGACCTACTACGACCAGAAGGAAACGCCGGGCCTGGGCGGCGAGATCGGCAACCCGAAGTGGCTGGCCCTGTGGCGCGGCCGCAAGGGCTTCGACGACCAGTGGAACGCGAAGATCACCGTCATCAAGGGCCAGGCCGGTCCCCCGGAGACGGATCCGCTGCGCGTCGACGGCCTGTCCGGCGCGACGGTGACCAGCAACGCGGTCACGCGGCTGATGCAGTTCTGGCTGTCGGACAACGGCTACGGCAAGTTCCTGAAACGCTTTCGTGAAGGAGAGGCCACGTGAGCGCGACCACGCTGGGCCTGAGCAAGCAGGATCGTGCAGTCCTGTTCGATCCGGTCATCCTGAACAACCCGATCGGCGTGCAGGTGCTGGGCATCTGCTCGGCTTTGGCGGTCACCACGCGGCTCGACAAGGCGCTCGTGATGGGCATCGGCGTCACGCTCGTCACGGCCCTGGCGAACTTCGCGGTCAGCCTGGTGCGCAACTACACGCCGGGCAGCATTCGCATCATCGTCCAGCTGTCGATCATCGCCTCGCTGGTGATCGTGTTCGACCAGATCCTGAAGGCCACGCTGTACGAACTCTCGCTCGAGCTGTCGGTGTTCGTCGGCCTGATCATCACCAACTGCATCGTGATGGGGCGCGCGGAGGGCTTCGCGATGCAGAACCCGCCCATGCGCTCGTTCCTCGACGGGATCGGCAACGGCCTCGGCTACTCGCTGGTGCTGCTGCTGGTCGCGCTGTCGCGCGAGCTGCTGGGCGACGGCAAGATCTTCGGTTTCGCCGTGCTGCCGCTGACCAAGGACGGGGGCTGGTACGTGCCGAACGGCCTGATGCTGCTGGCGCCTTCGGCGCTGTTCATCATCGGGTTGCTGATCTGGGCGCTGCGGGCGTGGAAGCCGCAGCTGCAGGAGAAGGACTAAGCAGAAAGGGGATGGAACACTTCCTGAACCTCGGCATCCGCTCCATGTTCCTCGAGAACATGGCGCTGGCCTATTTCCTCGGCATGTGCTCGTTCCTGGCGTGCTCGAAGAAGGTCGAGACGGCAATCGGGCTCGGCGTGGCGGTCATCTTCGTGCAGGTGCTCACGGTCCCGCTGAACAACCTGCTGCTGCGCTACCTGCTCAACGAGGGGGCGCTCTCCTGGGCAAGCCCGGCGCTGCAGGCGGTGAACCTGAGCTTCCTGTCGTTCATCCTGTTCATCGGCACGATCGCGGCGGCCACGCAGGTCGTCGAGATGGCGGTCGACCGCTACGCGCCCAAGCTCTACGCGACGCTCGGCGTCTTCCTGCCGCTGATCGCGGTGAACTGCGTGATCCTGGCCGGGTCGCTGTTCATGCAGGAGCGCGACTACTCGTTCGCCGAGAGCGTGGTGTTCGGCGTCGGGTCCGGCGTCGGTTGGGCGATCGCGATCATCGCGATGGCGGCGATCCGGGAGAAGATGACCTATTCCCACGTGCCGGACGGCCTGAAGGGGCTCGGCATCACGTTCATCGTCGCGGGCCTGATGTCGCTCGCGTTCATGGTGTTTTCCGGAATCCAGCTGTAGGCGGCCCTCATGCTCGACATCGTCCTCGCCGTCGTCATGTTCACCGGAATCGTGCTGTTGCTCGTGGGCATCCTGCTCGGCGCGCGCCGCAAGCTCGTCGCCACGGGCGAGGTCGCCATCCTGATCAACGACGACACCTCGAAGATCCTGAAGACGCCGGCCGGCGGCACGCTGCTGGGCGCGCTGGCGGACAACAAGATCTTCATCCCGTCGGCGTGCGGCGGGAAGGGCGCCTGCGGCGTCTGCGAAGTGATCGTCAAGGAGGGCGGCGGCGACCTGCTGCCGACCGAGATCGGCTTCATCTCGCCGGGCGAGGCGCGACGGGGCTGCCGGCTGGCGTGCCAGGTCAAGGTGAAGGGCGACATGAAGATCGAGGTCGCGTCCGAGATCTTCAGCGTCCGCAAGTGGAACTGCCGCGTCGTCTCGAACCGCAACGTCGCGACCTTCATCAAGGAGCTGAAGCTGGCGCTGCCGGAAGGCGACGAGGTGCCCTTCCGCGCCGGGGGCTACGTTCAGCTCGAGTGCCCGCCGCACCAGATCGAGTTCAAGACGTTCGACATCGATCCGCAGTACCGCGACGCGTGGGACAAGTTCGACCTCTGGCGCTTCAAGTCGGGGTGCAGCGAGACGATCACGCGCGCGTACTCGATGGCGAACTACCCGCTCGAGAAGGGCATCCTGCTCTTCACGATCCGGGTCGCGTTCCCGCCCGACTTCCGGCAGGACATCCCGCCGGGCATCATGAGTTCGTGGGTGTTCAACCTGAAGCCGGGCGACGAGGTGACGGTCTCCGGGCCGTTTGGCGAGTTCTTCGCGCGCGACACGAAGGCCGAGATGGTCTTCGTCGGCGGCGGCGCCGGCATGGCGCCGTTGCGGTCGCACATCTTCGACCAGTTCCTGCGCCAGCACACTGATCGCAAGGTGACCTACTGGTACGGTGCGCGCAGCCTGCGCGAGGCGTTCTACGTGGAAGAGTTCGAGAAGCTCGCGGCCGAGCATCCGAACTTCACCTGGCACCTCGCGCTGTCGGAGCCGCTGCCCGAGGACAACTGGAGCGGCCTGACCGGGTTCATCCACAAGGTGCTCTACGACGAGTACCTGAAGGACCACCCGGCGCCCGAGGACATCGAGTACTACATGTGCGGCCCCGGGCCGATGACGAAGGCTGTCATCTCGATGCTGATCGACCTGGGCGTCGACCGCGAGAACATCCTGCTGGACGACTTCGGCTGACCGGAAGAGGAGACTGCGATGAACACGATTACGGTCGAGCAGGTCCTGCAGTTGAAGGCGAGCGACGAATTGATCGCCGTCCCGGCGTCCGCCTCGGTCGCCGACGCGGTCGAGGTGATGGCTGCGCGCCATGTCGGCGCGGTCGTCATCAAGACCGAGGACGGGCTGGTCGGCGGCATCTTCACGGAACGCGACCTGCTGAAGCGGGTCGTACACGCGGGGCGCGACCCGAAGTCGACGCCGATCTCGCTGGTCATGACGCGCGATGTGCGCTTCGTCACCCCCGGCACGACCGTCGAAGCCGCGCTGAGCCTGATCCACGTGAACCGGCACCGGCACCTGCTGGTGATCGACGGGCCGCGCGCCTACGGACTGATTTCCATCGGCGACCTCGTTCGCCACATGATCGACAAAGGCGAGGGGCGGTTCGAAGCCGCGGTGCGCGAAGCGGGCACCGGCGATTCGAAGCCGACTTCCTGAGCCATGGAGTGATGCAATGGATGCTCTGATATCGCCCCGTCGCCGCACGCTGCTGCTTGGCGCGCTCGGCACCGCCGCGCTTGCGGCTTGCCAGCGTCCGGCACCGCAATCGGGCGCGGGACGGGTTCACCTGAGCGGCGAGACGATGGGTTCGACCTGGAACGTCAAGCTCGATCCCGCCGGGCAACCTGTGGAACGCGTCGGCGAAGCCGTGCGCGCCGCTCTGGCGGGCGTCGATGCGCGGATGTCGTGGTTCCGTCCGGAATCCGAACTCTGCGCCTTCAACAGCGCCGCGGCGGGCGTGCCGGTGCCGCTTTCGCCGGAACTGTTCGCGGTGCTCGCGGCGGCGCAAGACGTCAGCCGCTGGTCGAGCGGCGCGTTCGACGTGACCGTTGCGCCCGCGGTCGAGACCTGGGGCTTCGGAGTGAACAGGCAGCGCCGCGTGCCCGCGGCCGAGCAGGTTGCGGCGCAGCGGGGCAAGGTCGACTGGCGCGCGCTGGAGCTGGATCCGGCCCACCGGATCGCCAGCAAGGGACGCCAGGGCCTCCAGGTCGACCTCGGGGGCATCGCCAAGGGGTACGGCGTGGACGCCGTCGCGACGGCGCTGGAGGGCCTCGGAGTCGCGCACTACATGATCGAAGTCGGCGGCGAGGTGCGCACGAAGGGCGTGAACGCCGCGAGCGAGCCGTGGCAGATCGGCATCGAGGAGCCCGATGCGGCGCCGCAGAGGGCGCGCCACATCGTCCCGCTGTCGGGGCGAGCGATGGCCACCTCCGGCGACTACCGCATCTACTTCGAGGAAGGCGGGCGGCGCTACTCGCACGAGATCGACCCGACGACCGCGGCGCCGATCGCCCACCGGCTGTGCTCGGTCACGGTGGTGGCGGACGACTGCATGCGGGCGGACGGCCTCGCCACGGCGCTGATCGTGCTCGGTCCCGACCGCGGGTTCGAACTGGCGGAACGCAGCGGAGTGGCCGCGCAGTTCATCGAGCGCTCGGCGCCCGGCCGCTACAGCGACCGCATGACGTCGGCCTTCGCCGCCCTCGGGGCGCGTCCGGCGGCATGAGTTTCGCCACGCTCGGCACCGTTTTCGTGCTCGCCGCCGTGCTGATCGGCGCGGCGGTGCTCGCGATGGCGGTGGGCGTGATCTTCAAGCGGCCGTGCCTGCGCGGTTCGTGCGGAGGGCCGGCGGTCGTCGGTCCGGACGGGGAGAAGATTTCCTGTTCGGACTGCCCGAACCGGACAAAGAAGTCCGCCGCCTAGGCCGGGCGTCCCGATCAGGAAAGCCCGGGGCGCGGCGGCCTGCCGCAGATCGACGGCCCCGCCATCGCTCCTGGCGCGGTCGACGGGCACCGGCGTGCGGTGCAGGCCGCGCAGCCTTGATCGGCGCGGGATCCGGCTCGGTTCGCCCCTCGCTGCGTCGAGCGGCAAGCGTTGTCGCATCGGCAAGGTCGTTGCACAATGAGGCTGGCCTTCGAAAGCCGGCACCGCGCGCACGGGACTGCAGTAGATCCTCGGCGCCGGGGAGTCCGAATACCCCACAGGAGACGTCGAATCATGAAACTCGCAACGCTGCTGCGGACCTCCGCAGCCCTGTTCTGCTCGCTCGCCATCGGTGCGGCGGCGCACGCCCAGGCGAACCCCAACTGGCCCAAGAACCTGACGCTCGGCACGGCCTCGGTCGGCGGCACCTACTTCGTCTTCGGCCAGGTCTGGGCGAGCATGGTCAACTCGAAGGTCGGGACCAACATCAGCACGCAGCAGACGCAGGGCCCGAACCAGAACATCATCCTGACCGACAGCCGCCAGATCGACTTCGGCATGACGACGATGGGTGTCGCGCTGCAGGCGTGGGAAGGCAAGGGCGACTGGACCAAGGGCACTCAGCACCGCAACATCCGCGCCATGTTCCCGATGTACGACACGCCGTTCCATTTCGTTGCGCTGAAGAAGTCGGGCCTCAAGGCGGTGAAGGATCTCAGCGGCAAGCGCGCCGGCGTCGGTCCGCGGGCAGGCACGTGCGGGACCTACTTCCCTCTGATGTTCGAGACGCTGGGCGTCAAGGCGACCATCCGCAACGGCCAGGCCTCCGACATGGCGGCCAACCTGCAGGACGGCCTGATCGACGCGTTCCCGTTCTGCGCCGGCGTCCCGATCGCGGCGTTCTCCGAACTGGAGACCTCCAACGACGTCACCTTCTTCACGTTCACGGACGACGAGATCGTCCGGCTCAGGAAGGCGATGCCGGAACTGTCCGACTCGCTGATCCCGAAGGGCACCTACAAGCAGCAGACCGAGGACCACCGGACCGTCGGCGTCTTCAACTTCGCGATCGCGCACAAGGACGTGCCCGACGATCTCGTGTACGCGGTCACGAAGGCGGTGCTGGACAACAACGCCGAACTCGTGAAGGGGCATGCGGCCGGCAAGGAGACGCTGACCGCGAACTGGAACCGCAACACCTTCCTGCCCTTCCATCCGGGCGCGGTGCGCTACTTCAAGGAAAAGGGAATCACCATCCCGCAGCACCTGCTGCCGAAGTGAGGCGGGCGGCTGCTTGAAAATAACAAGCCGCGGCGGAGTCCGGGACTCCGCCGCGGTAATTCTTTGAAGGGGAGAGGCGATGACGGCTGCGCATAAGGCACCTGACGCCGAGCAGGCTCTGGCACCGCTGGTGGTGCCGGAGGAGGAGTTCGGCGGCAACAAGCGGAGCCTCGCAGGATACGACGCGATCGTGTTCGCCACGCTGGCGCTCGGCTTCACGGTCTTCCACATGATCGTGCTGAACTTCTACCCGATGGAGCCGCTGCTGTTCCGCGCGATCCACGTGGGCTGGGGCGCCGCGATCGGGTTTCTCCTCTACAGCGCTCGCGCCGGCGCCGACGGGCGCGTGCCCTGGTACGACTGGCTGCTGGTGCTCGCGTCGGTGGCCTGCGCCGCCTATGTCGCGGTCGAACTGGACGGCCTGCTGTTCCGCGCAGGCGCGCAGTTCACGCCGGGCGATGTGGTCTCGGGCGTGGTCGGCACGCTCCTCGTGCTCGAATTCTCCAGGCGCAGCGCCGGACTGGCACTGCCGATCATCGCAACGGTCTTCATCGTCTACGCGTTCGTAGGACCATGGATGCCCGGCGTGCTCGAGCACAAAGGCTTCGGCATCGCCCGGTTTTTCACCTACATCTACAGCGAATACGGCATCTTCGGCGTCACGACCCAGGTGTCGTCGACCTACATCATCCTGTTCGTCACCTTCGCTGCGTTCCTCACCGTCTCGAAGGTGGGCGACTACATCAACGACCTGTGCAACGCGGTGTTCGGCTGGGCACGCGGCGGCCCGGCCAAGGCCGCGGTCGCCTCCGGCGTGCTGGTCGGGACGATCTCCGGCTCGGCGGTCGCCAATGTCGTTGCGTCGGGCATGGTGACCATTCCGATGATGCGCAAGGTCGGGTACGACAAGGAAACGGCCGCCGCGATCGAGGCGACGTCGTCGACCGGCGGCCAGATCACGCCGCCGGTGATGGGCGCCGGGGCGTTCCTGATGGCGGAGATCACCGGCATTCCCTACGGCGATATCGCGTTCGCGGCGATCATGCCGGCGCTGCTCTTCTACGTCGCCTGCTGGGTCCACGTCGACCTGCATGCGCTTCGGCTCGGCTTGCGCGGCCTGACGCGCGCCGAGCTGCCGTCGGTGGCGCGGATGATGAGCCTGCTGTACCTGTTCGTGCCGATCGTCGTGCTCGTCTGGGCGCTGGTCAGCGGACTGTCGCCGTTCCGCGCGGGGGCCCTCGGCATCGGCTCGGCCATGATTGCGGGTGTGGTCGCCTTCCGCTTGCACGACTTCGAGGTCGACGACGTCACGGCGTCGCGGATGGCCACGCTGCAGATTGCGCAGCGCCTGCTGGTGCGCATCGCCGCCATCCTCGCGCTGGGCGGCATCTTCTACCTCGTGCCGGCCACGGCGTCGAGCGTCGTCGAGGCCGGCGAGTGGGTGAACTTCGCGATCGCAGCGGTGGCGATCGTGATCCTCGCGGGACTCTTCGGCTGGCGCCGCACGGCGGACGGCCTGGTGGTCGCTGCCAAGGATTGCGCGCAGCTCGTCGCCGTCTGCGCCTGCGCCGGCATCATCGTCGGCGTGATCGCACTGACCGGGATCGGTGGCCGGTTCTCGCAGATGCTGCTCGAAGTGGCGGGTGCGAGCCAGCTGCTTGCGATGCTCTTCGCGGCACTGGTGGCCCTGATCCTCGGGATGGGCATGCCGACGACGGCGGCGTACGCGATCGCCGCCGCCGTGATCGCGCCGGGCGTCATCAAGATGGGCGTGCCGGCGCTTACCGCGCACATGTTCATCTTCTACTTCGCCGTGATTTCGGCGATCACGCCGCCGGTCGCGCTGGCTTCGTTCGCCGCCGCGGGCCTCGCCCGCTCCGATCCGTGGAAGACGTCGTGGGTGGCGCTGAAGATGGGGCTCGCCACCTTCATCGTGCCGATCATGTTCTTCTTCAGCCCCGTGCTGCTGATGCAGGGCACGTGGCCGGAGATCATCCAGGCGGGCATCACCGCCTCGATCGGCGTGCTGTTCCTCGCCTGCGGCACGGAAGGGTGGGCGCGCGGTCCGCTCGCGCTGCCGCTGCGCGTCGTGATGGTGATCGCGGCGCTGCTTTGCATCCACCCGGGCACGGTGACGGACGTTTTGGGCATCGCGCTCGGCGGGAGCGTGTACGCCTATCAGGCGCTGCGGCTCCGCCGCACGGCACGGTCGCGCTGAGGCATCCCCGCGGCACACCGCCGGCGTGCTGGCGGGGTGCTTTCGTCGCGCTTCACACGGCGTCGGCGGCGCGCTGCCGTGCCAGGAGCGTCCTGGCCGGACGGTGCCGCAGGCCCTTCGCAGGCACGGAACCGGACACTCCCGGACCCGGCCCGCGAATCTTGGCTTGACGGTCGGCAAGCGCAGCGGAAATGGCGGCGGAATTCACGTCCGGGTGCGGGTCGACGCGGCTTCGCCACAACACGCTCGCGTGCGCCATCTTCGCGTGCGCCGACACCGGCGATCCGCTCTTCGTGTTCGCGCTCGTCCGCCCCTGGCGTCGTCAGGGATTTTCGATCGCGCGCAAGCTCACTTCGAACCGCGTGAACCGGCGCGGGAAAACCCGGTTCGCATTTGCGCCCGATCAATTGGTGATCCTGCTCACTCGGGAAGAATGCGTCCCACAGGTGGGGTAACCCTAGGTAGGTCGGCCGCAGGGCAGCGCGGTTGCATCGAAGCAGGGGGGCCGCACCGAGGGTAGCTGGTGGTACTGGAAAGACGGCGGTTCCGAACGCGCCCACAGCCGCAAGGCCGCGAACGCGCAAGGTTCTTAAAACGAAGTGGCGATTGAAGGCAGATCGCGAGGAGAGGCGATGAAGAACTGGCTAAGGATGTTGAGCGTGGCGCTCATGGCCGGCGCGCTGTTGGGCGCGTGTAGCGGCGATGACGGCGCAACAGGTCCGGCAGGTCCGGCGGGTCCGGCGGGTCCTCCGGGGCCTGTGGCAGGCAACACGGTCAATGTTGCGAACCTGACGGCCGAGGAATGGGCCGCGCTGACGATCGTCGGCCAGGTCACCAAGGCGACGGTCGCCAGTCCGACGACCGTGAACTTCAAGCTGGCTGATGCGGCCGGCCGGCCGATCATCGGCATCGGCAAGAACACCGCCACGAGCAGCACCGGCGTCGTCACCTACTCGAACATCCGGTTCGATCTGTCGAAACTCGTCCTCGGAACGGCTGGCAGCCCCGACGAATGGATCAGCTACATCGTCCAGGACAACGCCGGCGCGCCGACCCGTCCGACCACGGACCAGAACGGCAAGCTGGTCGACAACGGTGACGGCACGTACGTGTACACGTTCGCGCGCGACATTCCGAAGGTCAAGGACCAGGTCGCGTTGGCCACGGTGCCGTCGACGTCCAACAAGGCCGACCTCGGCGACCTGACGTTCGACCCGAACGCGCAGACGCGCCTGATCATCCAGATCAGCGGCTCCAACAACGGCGTGACGCTCGAAAGCGCCGCCAACGTCGTCTTCGACTTCATTCCGGCCACTGGCGCAACGATTCCGCCGGCCGACCTGAAGAAGGACCTGGTCGACATCAAGGCCTGCAACGGTTGCCACCAGAAACTCGCCTTCCACGGCGGCGGCCGCGTCGACGTCCAGTACTGCACGACGTGCCACACGTCGCAGCG